>NZ_JANAVN010000029.1:0-19556 GCF_024213565.1 Paenibacillus sp. Lou8.1 | reverse complement strand
AGCTGGCTGTCCACAATGTAGAAGCGGGCGTTCAGCCACGCCTGGCCAATCGGCACATTGCCGCTGCTTGGCAGCTTTGACAATTCTTCGTCGTAGAAGCTGGAGTCAATCGCCGCTTCCGTGACGCCGTAGCTGTTCATAATGCGGATATCCGCGCCAAATCGTTCTTGCAGCACCCGGTAGTCTGTCACGCTGCAGCTATCCGAGCTGGTAATCAGCAGTTCCAGACTGCTCATGTCCAGTCCCTGTTCATACACATGCTGCATAAACGGTACGATTAAAGCCGGTGTGGATTCGAACACCGTAATCTGATAGTCGCGAATCCAGCCGTACAGACGGCTTGGGTCAATGCGATCATCTTTCGGACAGATGACCATCGTTCCACCGTTATAGAGCGTTCGCGCGATATCCCCGACGAACACGTCGAAGGAGAAGCTCGCCAGTTGCAGCAACCGTACCGGGAACTGGTTCAGACGGTAATCCCGGCGATAGGCCGCAGCCGTATTCACCAAGCTGCGATGCTCAATCATGACGCCCTTCGGACGTCCCGTTGTCCCGGACGTGTAGATCACATACGCCAGATCCTGCGGTTCATTGATGTGATTGACGTCTGTGGTATCCCCGGTGTACAACGACTCATCGTCCAACGCCAGTACGGTATGCAGACGTATCCCCGTTGCGGATTCGGATGTAGTTTTGCTTTCATCCAGCCATACCTGTGCACGCTCCTGCAAGCCGATTTGGGTCAACAGTACCGTCGCACCACTGTCCTCCAGCATGAAACGAATACGTTCGGACGGATAGTCTGCATCTAGCGGCACATATGCGCCTCCAGCTTTCCATACCGCCAATACACCGACCAGCATGTCTACCGAACGTTCACTCAAAATGCCGACCATCGACTCGCGTCCAATGCCTTCATTTCGCAATCTACGGGCCAATTGGTTGGCACGCTCGTTCAGTTTACAGTACGTAAGCTGCTGCTCCTCGTACACCACCGCCACGTGATCCGGTACAAGCTGCGCTTGTTCTTCCACATAGGTATGGAACAAGGCTCCTGCTTCAACAGCAGCAACATCCGATACTCCCACATCTCCAAAACCGTAGATGATTTGTGCCTTTTCCTCGACGGTTACCATATCCAAAGCTGCCAGTGGCTGCTGCGGATGCAGGGTAATTGCACGTACAAGTTCGGTAAAATGCTGTGCCAATCGCGCGATGGTTTCAGGCTTGTACAGCGCCGTGCTGTATTCCAGACTGCACAGAATGCCTTCCGGCTGCTCCACTGCATCCAAAGTCAGATCAAATTTGGCCGTATGATTGTCCGTCGGATACGTTTTAAAGGTCAGACCCTCCAGCTCGAACTCCTGCTGTTCAAATGTTTTCAGCTCAAACATCGTGTCAAACAGCGCATTCCGGCTCGTATCCCGCGTTAAATTCAGCTTTTCAACCAGTTCTTCAAAAGGATACTCCTGATGTTCATAAGCACTGAGCGCATGCTCTTTGACCTCTTGCAAGTAATCCAGGAACGTTTTGTCGCCAGACGGATAATTGCGGATCGCCAGCGTGTTGAGGAATACGCCTACCAAGCCCTCCAGTTCCGCATGCGGTCTTCCGGCAATCGGCGTGCCGACGATGATGTCCTCCTGCCCCGAATATTTATGCAAGAGCGTGCTATATGCGGCCAGCAACACCATGTACAAGGTGGAGCCGGTTTGTGCGGCCAGCTGTTTCAACTGCTCGCTGTCCTCCAGGCTGATCGCAAATTCCAATCGAGCTCCTTCTAGACGCTGTACGGCTGGTCTTGCAAAATCCGTTGGCATATCCAGTGCTGGAATGTCACCAGCCATCGTGTTCATCCAGTAGCTTTCCTGCTCACGAAGACGTTCACTTTGCATATCGGCATGCTGCCAAACCGCATAGTCCTTGTACTGGATGCGCAGGGGCGGCAGTTCCTTGCCTTCATACAATTGAGAGAACTCCTGCACGATAATTCCTTCAGTCACGCCATCCGAAATAATATGGTGCATGTCATAGAGCATGACGTGACGCTCCGGTCCGGTTTCCACCAGCTGAACCCGCAGCAATGGTGCTTGTGCGAGATCAAATGCACGTACAAAGTCCTGTGCGTACTGCTGGGTCTCTTCTTCGCTTGCCTGCACATGCTCCACGTTGAATGCGACGCCCGATTCAATCCGTTGAATCACCTCGCCATCCACCATGTCGAATCTAGTTCGCAGGACTTCATGACGGGCAATCAGCTGGCGGAAGGCTTGCTCCAGTCGCGTTTTATCCAAGGAACCTTTAATGATCAAAGCGCCTGGCATATTGTAGCTAACCTCTCCGCCTTCCAGGTGACTCAGCACGTACATCCGTTTTTGCGCCGAGGAAACCGGATAATATGCACGTTCCTCCGCAACAGGGATGGATACATACGTTTGCTGTGTCTGAACTTCTCCCATCACCTGTACCAGTTGCTCAATCGTCGGATATTGGAAAATATCTCGCAGCGCCAGCTTGTAATTCAGCTCCTGATGGATTTTCGCCATCAGAGTTGTCGCGCGCAGAGAATGTCCTCCCACTTCAAAGAAATGGTCCTTAATACCGATCTGCGGATGATTCAGAACACTTTGCCAAATACGTACCAACTGCTCTTCTAGCAGTGTCCGCGGTGCCACGTATGCTGTGCCTCCTTCGAGGCGCGCTTCCGGCGCAGGCAACGCTTTGCGGTCAATTTTCCCGTTTGGTGTCAGCGGGAATTGATCCAGTTGTACGACATATGTCGGGATCATATAACCCGGCAGCTTGGGCTGCAGCAGGTTGCGCAGCTCGGGCAAATTCAGCGCATCAGAGGCTACGACATACGCACACAAATCCTTGTCTCCATCTTCGTTTTCCCAGGCGGTGACGATGGCTTTCTGAATGCCGTCCACGGTCAGCAGCTGTGCTTCCACCTCGCCCAGTTCAATCCGGAAGCCCCGGATTTTGACCTGATCATCCATCCGGCCAATAAAGTCCACATTGCCATCTGGCATCCACCGCGCCAAATCGCCTGTGCGGTACAATCGTTCACCCGGTATGTACGGGTTCGCTACGAATTTCTCGGCGGTCAGGTCCGCACGATTCAAGTAGCCTCGTGCTACCCCGGCACCGCCAATGCAAAGCTCACCCAGTACGCCGATCGGCACCGGATTCAGCTGGCTGTCCACGATGTAGAAGCGGGCGTTCAGCCACGCCTGACCAATCGGCACATTGCCGCTGCTTGGCAGCTTCGACAATTCTTCGTCGTAGAAGCTGGAGTCAATCGCCGCTTCCGTGACGCCGTAACTGTTCATAATGCGGATATCCGCGCCAAATCGTTCTTGCAGCACCCGGTAATCCGTCACACTGCAGCTATCCGAGCTGGTAATCAGCAGTTCCAGACTGCTCATGTCCAGCCCCTGTTCATACACATACTGCATAAACGGTACGATCAGGGCCGGGGTCGATTCGAATACGGTAATCTGGTAATCGCGAATCCAGCCATACAAACGGCTAAAATCAATCCGGTCATCTTTCGGACAAATGACCATCGTGCCGCCGTTATAGAGCGTCCGCGCGATATCCCCGACGAACACGTCGAAGGAGAAGCTCGCCAGCTGCAGCAGTCGTACCGGGAACTCGCTCAGACGGTAATCTCGGCGATACGCCGCAGCCGTATTCACCAAGCTGTGATGTTCGATCATGACACCCTTCGGACGTCCTGTTGTCCCGGAGGTGTAGATCACATACGCCAGATCCTGCGGTTCGTTAATAGGCTTGATATCGGTGGTGTCTCCGATGTACAGCGACTCATCGTCCAGCGCCAGCACGGTATGCAGACGCAGCACTGTTGCCGGTTCGGATGCTGCTTCGCTGTCAGACTTCGAATCTGATTTCAAGCTTACGCCTTCACTAAGGCGGTCTCTTTCCATCGTTTCAGCGCTAACCGCCGTCTCCAGCTCACTCTCATTCTTACCTTCGCCCAGAGCCCATTGGCTTTCATTCAGCCAACCCAGTGCACGCTCCTGCAAGCCCGTTTGGGTCAACAGTACCCTCGCACCACTGTCCTCCAGCATGAAACGAATACGTTCGGACGGATAGTCTGCATCCAGCGGCACATAGGCGCCTCCAGCTTTCCACACCGCCAATACGCCGACCAGCATATCCACCGAGCGTTCGCTCAAAATGCCGACAATCGATTCGCGTCCGATACCTTCATTTCGCAATCTCCGCGCCAATTGGTTCGCACGCTCGTTCAGTTTCCGGTACGTAAGCTGCTGCTCCTCGTACACCACCGCCACGTGATCCGGTACAAGCTGCGCCTGTTCTTCCACAAAGGTATGGAATAAGGCTCCTGCTTCAGCAGCAACATCCGATACCCCCACATCTCCAAATCCATGAATGATTTGTGCTTTTTCCTCGGCAGGTACCATATCCAAAGCTGCCAGTGGCTGTTGTGGATGCAGTGTAATTGCACGTACGAGTTCGGTAAAATGCTGCGCCAATCGCGCAATCGTCTCAGGCTTATATAGCGCCGTGCTGTATTCCAGACGGCACAGAATGCCTTCTGGCTGCTCTATTGCATCCAAGCTCAGATCAAATTTGGCCGTATGATTTTCCAGCGGATACGAATTCAGGGTCAGACCTTCTAGCTGCAACTCCTGCTGCTCCAATGTTTTCAACTCAAACATCGTGTCAAACAGCGCATTTCGACTCGTATCCCGCGTCAAATTCAGCTTTTCAACCAACTCTTCAAAAGGATAGTCCTGATGCTCATAAGCACTGAGCGCATGCTCCTTCACCTCTTGCAGATAATCCAGGAACGATTGGTCGCTAGACGGATAATTGCGGATTGCCAGCGTGTTGATGAAGACACCTACCAGACTCTCCAGTTCCGCATGCGGTCTTCCAGCAATCGGCGTGCCGACTACGATATCTTCTTGGCCTGTGTATTTATGCAAGAGCGTAGTGTACGCCGCCAGCAGCACCATATACAAGGTTGCGCCTGTTTGTCCCGCCAGTTCTTTCAGGCGTTCGCTAACTTCACGCTCCAGTCCGAATTCGATCGTATCCCCTGCCGTACTCTGCACCGCCGGACGGGCAAAGTCGGTTGCCAGATCCAGCACAGGCACGCCGCCCCGGAAGGTACCCAGCCAGTACGCTTCCTGACGCTGCATCCACTCCTGATGGGCTTCGCTTTGCTGCCATACCGCATAATCCTTGTACTGAATCCGCAATGCCGGTAGCTCTTCACCGCCATACAAGCGGACAAATTCATCGGTCAGTACCTCCATCGACACACCATCCGAAACGATATGATGCATGTCGAGCATGAGTAAATGCTGGGATTCCTGCTCTGCTCCTTGTGCGCCCAGATCCACCAAGCCCACCCGCAGCAGCGGTGCAGCTTTCAGATCGAACGGACGCACAAACTGCCGTACCCGTTCTTGTGCTTCCTGGCTGACCGTCGTGTCCGTAGCTGTATCCAAATCTGTAGATGTGTCCTGATTTGTATCCGTAGTCGCACCCTCTGCTTGTACCTTCGTATATTCCACCTCGAACGGCACGGTGTCCTCAACCCATTGCATCGGCTCATTGTCCACCAGCTCAAAGCGGGTACGCAAGATTGCATGGCGGGCGATCAGTTGACGGAACACGTCTTCTACTCGTTTTACGTCCAGCGGACCACTCACTTGCAGCACCGACGGCATGTTGTAATTCACATCACTTGGATCAAACTGATGCAGCACATACAGTCGTTTTTGCGCCGAAGATAACGGGTAGAAGCTGCGTTCTTCCGTTACTGGAATGGACGCATAGGTTACTTGATCCAGACTTTCTAACACCGTTGCCAGTTGCTCAATCGTTGGTGCTTCAAAAATACTGCGTAGTGGAAGCGGCTTGTTCAGCTCCTTGTGAATCTTCGAGGCCAGTGTCGTCGCCCGCAGCGAATGTCCGCCAATCTCGAAGAAGTTTTCCTTCACGCCGACCTGCGTGAGACCCAGCACATCCTGCCAAATGTGTGCCAGCTTCACTTCCACCCACGTCCGTGGTGCGACATAATCCGCTCCGGTTTGCAGGCTGCCTTCCGGTGCTGGCAGGGCTTTGCGGTCAATTTTGCCATTTGGACTCAGTGGCATCTGCTCCAGCTGTACAAAGTACGATGGCACCATGTAGCTTGGCAGTTCTCGGCCCAGCTCACTTCTCAGCTCACTGGCACCCATCTCTTGCCCGGCGACATAGTACGCCACCATTTGTTTTTGGCCCGTCTCATCCGCACGCGCCGTGACCACGGCTTCGCGTACCGATTCCACTTGGAGCAGCTGCGATTCGACCTCGCCCAGCTCAATCCGGTACCCCCGGATTTTCACCTGATGGTCGATCCGGCCCAAATATTCAATGTTGCCGTCTGCCATCCATCTCGCCAAATCACCTGTACGGTACATCCGCTCATAGCCTGCTTCCCCGCCGGCAAACGGATCGGCTACGAATTTCTCCGCCGTCAGCTCTGGACGGTTCAGATAGCCGCGGGCTACACCTACACCGCCGATGCACAGTTCACCCGCAACCCCAATCGGCTGCAATTGCTCCGTACCTTCCTTCACGATGTACAGACGGATATTTTGGATCGGTTTTCCGATTGGAATGACCGCATATTCCTCATCCGGTTCACAATCGAAGTACGATACGTCCACCGTCGCTTCGGTCGGGCCGTAGAGATTGACCAGCTTCGCTCCGGCCAGGCTCGATACAAGCCGTTGGAATCGCGCGACATGCTGTGGCGGCAACGCTTCGCCGCTGGCAAACACGTGACGCAACGTTGCCAGCTTCGCTTGCATCACTTCCTGTGGCTGCTGCTCCACGTACTCCAGGAACGCATGCAGCATGGCGGGAACAAAGTGCATCGTGCTCACGCCATCGCGGGCAATCGTGTCGACGATGTCTTCCGGGTTCTTCTCCCCGCCCACGGACAGCAGACTCACCTTTGAGCCGACCAGCGACCACCAGAACAGCTCCCACACCGACACGTCGAACGTGAAGGCGGTCTTTTGCAGGATCGTATCTTCCGCACTCAAGCCGTACCGATCATGCATCCACAAAATCCGGTTCAGCACGGAATGGTGCTCCACCATCACGCCCTTCGGTTTTCCCGTGGAGCCGGAGGTGTAGATGACATAGGCTACATGGTGTGGTCCGGCCAGTGGCTCTAGATTCGAGCCGTCTTTGTGGTAAATGTCTTGGTCATCCTGCGCATGACGATCCAGCACCAGCACTTGGCCGCCGAAACTCAGCGTTGCTTGCTCAGCCAAATGCGATTGCGTCAGCACCAGCTTCGCTCCCGAGTCCTCTAGCATAAAGCGGATACGGTCCGCCGGATATTCTGGATCGATGGGTACGTAGGCTCCGCCTGCTTTGAGGATCGCATAAATGCCGACGATCATGTCCAGCGAACGGTGAACCAGTATGCCTACCGGCTGATCCGGCTGAACACCTTCCGCACGCAGCGTCCGGGCCAAACGGTTCGCTCTCTCATTCAACTCCGCGTAGGTCAACGATTCCGATCCGTACAATACTGCCACCTGATCCGGTGTATTCGTGGCCTGCTGCTCAAACAATGCACTTAACGTCTGATCCTGCGGATAAGCTGCGGCCGTATCCCCCCAGACCTGAACGATCTGTACCTGTTCTTCCGGTGTTACCAATTCCAGCTCATTCACACGGATATGCGGATTATTCACGATTTGCTCGAGGACATGCAGTACATGTCCTTGCATACGCTCCACGGTAGCCCGATCGTATACATTGGCGTTGTATCTGAACATGATGCGGAAGGTTTTATCTGGCATCACAATCAAGTCCAGATCATAATTCGTTTGTTCAACAACCTCTACATTCGTAATTTCAAAAGCGGACGGACGAACTTCACCCAGCTGCTCAACTTGCTCCTCTACCGGATAATTCTCAAATACCATAATGTGGTTAATCAGGTTCTGCTTCTGCTCCGTCAGCGCCTGAATTTCATACAGCGGGAAGCTGTCATAGGCTCCCGAGGCCAGTGCCTGTTCCTGCGTTTTCCGCATCACTTCCACAAAAGTGGCATTCCGTTCACTTTGAATCCGCACCGGGATCGTATTAATGAACAAACCGATCATATGCTCTACGCCGGCAATATCCGTTGGACGTCCAGATACGACACTACCGAAAATAACATCCTCATTATTGTTATATTTCTGCAAAATAAGGCCCCACACGCTCTGCATCAGCGTATTAATCGTGACCTGCTGCTGCTTCGCAATCCGGTGTATGGCTTCGCTCCACGTTGGATCCAGATCTACCGTTATTTTTTCAGAAATATACTCGCTGGTTTCACTTGCTGTAGTGGATACCGTATGATCCCTGCTATCTGCCGCTTGGTCTTTCGATAAAGTATCCGATCCAGGTAACAACGTCTGCTGTTCAAAGCCGGCCAAATAGCTGCTCCAATATTCTTTTGCTGCACGCTCATCCTGACGCCCCAGCCATTCGATATATTGGCCATATGGTGTGATAGGAGCAAGCTCCGGCTGCTTCTGCTCCAGCAGCGCAAAGTACGTACCAAACACTTCACCCGTAACGAGCGATAAGCACCAGCCATCCATAACAATATGATGGAAGCTCCATACCAAGTGATACGTTTCTTCATGGGTCTGCAATACCTGTACGCGCATGAGGGCATCCGTACCAAGATTAAAGCCTCTAGCCTGGTCCTCTTGCTTAAACGCCCGGATATACGCCTGTTGCTCCGCTTCCTGCATTTCCCGTATATCCTGGAAGGAAAGGTCGCTATCTTTGTGACGGAACACGATCTGCAATGGCTCCTGACTGTGCCCTGTCTCAAACACATGGAAATTCGTTCGCAGCGCTTCATGACGCTGTGTCAGTACATCCAGACTCTTGCGGAAAACAGCTACATCAAAGCTTCCTTTTTGATCAAACGAGGCTTGCTGGAAGTAGGCGCCTGACTCCGGCTCCATCAAGCTATGGAACAGCATCCCCTTCTGCATAGGCGAGAGAGCATACACATTTTCCAGCTCACCCACAGAAGCTGTTTGCTCTGTCAATTGTTCCAGTTGCTCCAGTGTCAAGCCTTTGAACAATACATCACTTGGTGTTAGCTCACTCCGCTCTTTGGAGGCACAATGAACGATCACTTCCTGCAAGCTTTCCTGCAGCAACTGCGCAAATTTTTCTACATTTTGCTGATGATATACCTTACTGTCATAGCGAATGTCCAGTGTCAGCGCGCCCGCTGTAATCATTCCGTTCACATTCAGCGGATGCTCCAGAACGGTATGGTCACTCATCGGCTCTCCACCTGGATGTGAAGACAGCGTGATATCCCCATTTTCCAAGTCCTGATCAAATTGTCCTAAATAGTTAAAGCTAATTTCAGGCTGCAAGGTCCAGGAAGGATGGGCATCATGCTGAGACATATATTTCAAAATGCCGTAGCCAATGCCCTTATGCGGTACATGACGCAGGTCTTCCTTCACCCGCTTGATTCGCTGTCCGACTGCTGCCTTTCCGTCCACATCCAGCAGCACCGGATATTGGCTCGTAAACCAGCCCACGGTACGGGTGATGTCGATATCTGGAACAATGGCTTCCCGGCCATGTCCCTCCAGATTGACCAGCACACGCTCCTGACCGCTCCAGTTATATACCGCTGTGCCGAGTGCGGTTAACAGCAGATCATTGACCTCGGTGTGGTACGCACGGTGTACTTCTTGAAGCAACATCCGTGTTTCCTGCTCGCTCCAAGCCACAGTCACAGTCTCACTGTCTCTGATCAGAAAATGCTGCCCTTCCGCTCTTTCTTGATCCTTAGGCAACGATGCAATTTCTATTTGGGCAAGACGCTGCCAATATTCGCGTTCATTTTCGATCGCCGGACTATTCGCATATTGAGACAACCGCTCTGCCCAAGCAGAGAAAGCGTCCGTTTTATAAGGCAGGCGAATCGCTTCTCCCCGCACGGCCTGCTCATATCCCGTGGCAAAATCCTCAAACACAATTCGCCACGAAATCCCGTCCACCACCAAATGGTGAATCGCAATCAGTAAATGATCCCCATCCATGCAGCGGAAAAGTCCCAGCTTCACCAGCGGTCCTTCGTCCAGACGAATGGAACTTTGGATGGCATTGGCTTTCATTTCAATGGCTGCTGCAACATCTGTAATGTTTTGCACATCCGTCAGATCAACAACGTCCAGACGATACAGCTCGCCTTCGTTTAAACCACGATTCCACGCTTCATAGCCCTGTTCGGTCTGACGGAAGATCATACGTAGCGCATCATGATGCTCAGTTACCTTGGTCATCGTTTCACGCAATGCGGCTTCATCGAAGCCTTGCGCCCTATACAGCATCACCGATTGGTTGAAATAATGTGGCTCTGCTGAGGATTGTCCAAAGAACCATTGCTGAATCGGGGTCAATCTAACTGCCCCCGAAACCACCCGCTGATCGGCTGTGCGGCTGACCTTATGAACATGACCGCTCAGCAGCGAGATGGAAGGAGATTGGAACAAATCCTTCATGTCCAGCTTGTAGCCCGCTTGCAGCAAACGGGAGGATACCTGGATCGCTTTGATCGAATCGCCGCCCAGATCGAAGAAATTATCCAGAATTCCGACTCTCTTCGCTCCTAATACAGCCTGCCAAATGGACACTAACGTCTGCTCCAGCGCTGTGCGCGGCTCTACATAATCCGCTCCGCTTTGCAGACTGCCTTCTGGTGCCGGCAGGGCCTTACGGTCGATTTTATCGTTCGGTGTCAGTGGCATCTGCTCCAGCTGGATGAAATACGAAGGCACCATGTAGTTTGGTAGCTCCTCACCCAGTAAGCTGCGCAGCTCACCAGCGCTTACTTCCCGTTCAGCAACATAGTACGCCACCAGTTGGTTTTGCCCCTGCTCGTCCGCCTGGGCCAGTACGATGACCTCTTGTACATCCTCCACTTTCAAAATTTGTGCCTCGACCTCGCCCAGCTCGATCCGGTAGCCCCGGATTTTCACCTGATGGTCGATCCGGCCCAAATATTCGATGTTGCCGTCTGGCATCCATCTCGCCAAGTCACCCGTACGGTACATTCGTTCATAGCCGGCTTCCCCAGCCGCAAACGGGTTAATTACAAATTTCTCAGCCGTCAGCTCTGGACGATCTAGATAACCCCGAGCCAGACCCGGACCGGACACGCACAGTTCACCCGCTACGCCTACCGGAGCCAAATGTCCATGCACATCCACCATGTATACCCGATGATTCGGCACAGGGCGTCCGATGGAAATCAGTTGTCCAGCTCTCTCATCCTCGGATACGGACCAGATCGACGTCGCCACCGAGTTTTCGGTGGGACCGTAGCCGTTGTAGTACGCCACCTGATCCTTCCACTTGTACACCAGCTCGGTTGAAGATGCTGAACCCGCCGTAAACAAAATACGCAGGTTTGGCATCCGTTCTGGCTCCAGATACACCGCATAGGTCGGCGGCAAAGCTGCTACGGTGATCTGATGATCCGCCATATATTGCTCAAACCGCTCGTAGTTCAAAATCGTCTCTGACGTTGGTACATACAGTGTGGCTCCACAGAACAGTGCCTGGAAGATTTCCCAGCAAGCCGCATCAAACGAATAGCTGGCGAACAGCAACGCATGATCCGACGTACGGATCTTGAGCGTCTGATCAAAATATGTTTTCAGATTGCACAGCCCGTGATGCTCCAGCATCACGCCCTTCGGCTGCCCTGTGGTCCCTGACGTATAAATCACATAGGCTAGATCGTTCGGACCGGACCACGGCTCCAGATTGGAACCATCCTCGTGGTACACCGTTTGCTCCCCATCCAACACCAGCACGTGACCGTCGATAGCTGCTTTGTCCACCAGATGGCTTTGCGTCAACAGCAGCTTCGCACCCGAGTCGTCCAGCATGTAGCGGATACGCTCCTCTGGATAGGTCGGATCGATGGGGACATATGCACCCCCGGCTTTTAAAATCCCGAAGATACCTACGATCATGTCCACCGAACGCTCAGTCATCAGACCCACCAGACGATCTTTCGTCACGCCTTGACTACGCAAGGTACGAGCCAAACGATTGGCGCGTGCATTCAGCTCGCGATAGGTTAATTGCTCTCCTTCGAAGAACAATGCTGTCTGCTCCGGCGTCCGCGCAGTTTGCATTTCGAACAAGCCGTGAATCGTTTGCTTACTTGGATAGACTGCCGCTGTATTGCCCCAGACCTCAACGATCTGCTTACGCTCCTGCACCGTAACCATATCCAGTTCATGCACCCGAATGTCCGGCTTCGCTGTCACCTGTTCCAGCAGCTGTACCAGATGACCTCGAATTTGCTCTACACTTTCCCGTTCAAAGGCCAGTGCATTATACCCAAAACTCATATGAATGGTGTTCCCTGGCAGTACCACCAGGTTAAAGTCATAGTTGGTCTGCTCGACAGACTCGGCTCCGGTGATGCTGAAGCTGGACTCATCACCGTTGCCTAATTGCTCCAATTGTTCCTCTACCGGATAGTTCTCAAAAATAAGAATATGATTGATCAAATCCTGCTTAAGCTCCGACAGCCCCTGAATTTCATACAACGGGTACGTATCATAGGCATGGGAAGCAATCGATTGCTCTTGGGTTTGCTTCATCACGTCTGAGAATAAGCTGTCCACTTGACTGCGGATACGCACAGGAATGGTATTGATAAACAAACCAATGATGTGCTCCACATTCGGAATGTCTGCCGGACGTCCAGATACCACGCTGCCAAACACCACATCATCTGTACCATTATATTTTTGCAGCAAAAGGCCCCAAACGGTCTGCATCAACGTATTGATCGTTACCTGATAACGCTTGGCTACACGCTGAATGCCTGCCGTTAGATCCGCGCCCAAGTCAAAATCCAGACGCTCCGCCTGATATTCCGTTTTGCCCTGAATTTTAGCCTGTGGCAGGCGGGACTGTTCCTCATATCCTTCCAGAACCTTGCTCCAGTAACCTGATGCGGCCTGACGATCCTGCTGCTGCAGCCATTCGATATATTGACTGTACGGCGTTACAGGGGCCAATTCAGGCTGCTTATGAGCCAGTATCGCAAAATAACTCGCAAACACTTCGCCTGTCACCAGCGACAAGCACCAGCCGTCCATGACGATATGATGGAAGCTCCATACAAAACGGTACGCATCCTCACCTCTGCGCAAAACAGCCACACGCATCAAAGCATCTTGCGCCAGATCAAAGCCTCTTTGCTTGTCTTTGCGCGTATATTCGAAGATGTATTCGTTTTGCCGCTCTTGCTCCATATCCCGCAGGTCTTCAACATATAATTCACTGCGCTTATTCCGATACACGACCTGCAGCGGTTCATCTTTCCAGCCGCTGTAGAAGTTCGTGCGTAGTACCGTATGCCGCTGCACCAATACATCCAAACTTGCCGCAAACGCATCGACATTAAAATGTCCTTGCAGATCAAAGGAGGCCTGTTCAAAGTAAGCTCCTGATTGCGAATCCATCAGATTGTAAAAGAGCATGCCCTTTTGCATCGGCGTCAGTGCGTATACATTTTCCAGCTCACCGGTATGTGCCGCCTGTTCCGCAATTTGTTCCAGTTCTCTAGTCGTCAGACCTTTGAAGGACACATCACTCGGCGTCAGCTCCGGCTGTTCCTGAGCGACACAATGCGTAATCACCTCTTGCAAAGCGGATTGCAGCAGTCTCGCCACACGTTCCAGCGTTTCTTGGCGATACTGCTTACGGCTGTAAGCGATCGTCAAGCGCAGCGTGCCTTCCGAGATCATTGCGTTCAAATCCAGCGTATATTGCAGCGGTGAATGGGCATCCTCTGTCTCCCCTGCGCTATAGGATGACCATGTGATTCCACTGTTTTGCACATCCTGATCGACCTGTCCCAAGTAGTTAAAGCTGATTTCCGGTTCTGCTGCAATCGCATGCGCTTCACCTGATGCAGACGCAGGAGATAAGTAGCGCCATGTGCCATAGGTCAGCCCTTTATGCGGAATGCGGCGCAGACCTTCCTTCGTTTCTTTGATGTGCTGTGCCAGTGTCATTCCCTTGCCCATTTCCAGCAGCACCGGATACAAGCTCGTAAACCAGCCTACTGTACGTGTAATATCCACCTCTGGCAGGATTGCTTCCCGGCCATGTCCCTCCAGATTCACCAGCACCTGTCCGGCGCCTGTCCAGTTGTGCATCGCCAATCCTAACGCGGTCAACAGCAAATCATTGACCTCGGTGTTATAGGCACGATGGGCCTGCTTTAGCAGTTGCTCCGTTTCAGCCTCGGTCCACTCCACCGTCAACACTTCGCTGTCTGCATTCAAGGAGCCCTCGTAGGCGAAATCCTTAGGCAGCGCTGCCGCTTTCGCTTTGGCCTGTTCCAGCTGCTGCCAGTAGGCTTCATCCGATGCAGCCTCTGGACGGTTGGCGTAAGACGACAACTCCCGTGCCCATGTTTGGAAGGAATCTGTTTTATAGGGCAATCGTACAGGCTCGCCCTTGATCGCCTGCTCGTAACCTGTCGAGAAATCTTCAAACAGAATTCGCCACGATACCCCGTCCACCACCAAATGGTGAATGGCTATGAGCAAATGATCGCCCTCGGCTGTGCGGAACAATCCCAGCTTCACCAGAGGTCCTTCGGACAGGTGGATGCTGCTTTGAATTTCGGTTGCCTTCGCTTCCAGCGCTTCCGCATAGGTTTCCTGTTCACGGTAGTCCACGGTTTCCAGCGTATACAACGCGCCTTCATCTACACCGCGTGTCCAAGCATCGTAACCAGATGAAGCCTGACGGAAAACCGTACGAAGCGCATCATGATGCTTCACGATGTGATCCATCACCTGACGAACCGCTATCTCATTAAAGCCCTCGGTACGATAGAGCATAACTGCCTGATTAAAGTGCTGCGGACGCTCGCGCTCCTGCGCAAAGAACCAATGCTGGATTGGAAGCAAAGCGGTTTCCCCACTTACTTCTCCTTGATCTGCCATACGACTGACCTCATGCATATGCGGTGCCAGTGTTGCAACCGTTGGATACTGGAACAAATCCTTCATGTCCAGCTTATAGCCAGCCTGAAACGCACGGGATGCGATTTGGATCGCCTTGATCGAATCGCCACCCAGATCGAAGAAATTGTCCAAAATACCGACAGTCTGCAGTCCCAGTACCGACTGCCAGACCGCTACTAGAGCGCGTTCTTGAGCAGTACGCGGCTCTGCATAATCCGTTCCGGTTTGTAGGCTGCCTTCTGGTGCTGGTAGGGCCTTGCGGTCAATTTTGCCATTTGGACTCAGCGGCATCTGCTCCAGCTGTACAAAGTACGACGGCACCATGTAGCTTGGCAGCTCCCGGCCCAGCTCACTTCTCAGCTCACTGGCACCCATTTCTTGTCCGGCGACATAGTAGGCCACCATTTGTTTTTGTCCCGTTTCGTCTGCACGAGCCACGACGACCGCTTCGCGTACCGATTCCACTTGGAGCAGCTGCGATTCGACCTCGCCCAGCTCAATCCGGTACCCCCGGATTTTCACCTGATGGTCGATCCGGCCCAGATATTCAATGTTGCCGTCCGGCATCCATCTCGCCAAATCGCCTGTGCGGTACATCCGTTCATAGCCGGCTTCCCCGCCGGCAAACGGGTCGGCTACGAATTTCTCGGCCGTCAGCTCTGGACGGTTCAGATAGCCGCGGGCTACGCCGACACCACCGATGCACAGCTCACCCGCAACCCCAATCGGCTGCAATTGCTCCGTGCCTTCCTTCATGATGTACAGACGAATATTTTGAATCGGTTTTCCGATCGGAATAACTCCATATTCCTCATCCGGCTCGCAATCGAAGTACGATACGTCCACCGTCGCTTCGGTTGGGCCGTACAGGTTGATCAGCTTCGCTCCAGTCAGGTTCGACACAAGCCGTTGGAATCGGGCCACATGCTGTGGCGGCAATGCTTCACCACTGGCAAACACATGCCGCAACGTTGCCAGCTTCGTTTGCATCACTTCCCGTGGCTGCTGCTCCACGTACTCCAGGAACGCATGCAGCATGGCGGGAACAAAGTGCATTGTGCTCACGCCATCGCGGGCAATCGTGTCGACGATGTCTTCCGGGTTCTTTTCCCCGCCTACCGACAGCAAGCTCACCTTCGAGCCGACCAGCGACCACCAGAACAGCTCCCACACCGACACGTCGAACGTGAAGGCCGTCTTTTGCAGGATCGTATCTCCCGCACTCAAGCCGTATCGATCATGCATCCACAAAATCCGGTTCAGCACGGAATGGTGCTCCACCATCACGCCCTTCGGTTTCCCCGTGGAGCCGGAGGTATAGATGACATAGGCTACATGGTGTGGTCCAGCCAGTGGCTCCAGATTCGAACCGTCTTTGTGGTAAATGTCCTCGCGATCCAACACCAGCACCTGGCCGTTGAAACTCAGCGATGCTTGCTCTGCCAGATGCGACTGCGTCAGTACCAGCTTCGCGCCCGAGTCCTCCAGCATAAAGCGGATACGATCCGCCGGATATTCTGGATCGATGGGTACATAAGCTCCGCCTGCTTTGAGGATCGCATAAATGCCTACGATCATGTCCAGCGAACGGTGGACCAAAATGCCTACAGGCTGATCCGGTTCAACACCTGCGGCACGCAGCGTTCGAGCCAAACGGTTCGCGCGCTCATTCAACTCCACGTAGGTCAACGACTCCGCTCCGCACAACACTGCCACCTGATCCGGTGTTTTCGCTGCCTGCTGCTCGAACAGTGCACTTAGCGTTTGATCCTGCGGATAGGCTGCCGCCGTATCCCCCCAGACCTGAACGAGCTGTGCCTGTTCTTCCGGTGTCACCAATTCCAACTCATTCACTCGGATATGCGGATTGTCCACAATTTGTCCGATGACATGGTCGATATGGCCCTGGATACGCTGCATGGCAGACCGGCTATACACGAGCGCATTGTATTCAAGCAGGATAGAGATATCCTCATCAGGCACGACAATCAGGTTAAAATCGTAGTTGGTTTGCTCGGCAAGTGCCACATTGGCAATCGAGAAGCCTGTTTGTGCCTTTGTCTCGCCGGAACCGCCCATCTGCTTCATCTGTTGCCCGATCGGGTAGTTTTCAAAGACCATAATGTGATGAATCAGGTCTTGTTTTTGTTCAGTCAGTGCCTGAATATCGTATAGCGGGAACGTATCATAGACACTGGAGGCCAAAGCCTGTTCCTGGGTGCGCTGCAATACTTCAGCAAATGTAGCATCCGGTGCACTGCCAATGCGTACTGGAATCGTGTTGATAAACAAACCGATCATGTTCTCCACGCCTGGAAGGTCTGCCGGACGACCGGATACCACACCACCAAACACAACATTCTGATTATTATTGTATTGCTGTAAAATAACGCCCCACACACTTTGCAGCAGTGTGTTAATCGTGACATGTTGTTGCTTGGCCATTTGGTTTAATGCCGCAGTCCGTTCTTTACCCAACCTAAAGGGCAGCTTTTCCGAAACATAGCCGGCATTTGAACTTTCATCGCTTCCGTCTGATTCTTCATCCCGTGCGACGACAGAAGCTTGTGCGTTCTCACCAGGCAACAAGGTTTGCTGCTCAAAACCTGCCAAATAGTCACTCCAATAACGGGTCGCTTCCTGTGCATCCTGATGTTCCAACCATTCGATATAATCACTATACGGCTTGACAGGTGCCAGCTCTGGCTGCTTGTGCTCCAGCAGGGCAACATATGCACCAAATACTTCGTCCGTCATCAGGGACAGGCACCATCCGTCCATCACAATATGATGGAAGCTCCATACAAAACGGTATGAGCTTTCACCCGTGCGGAAGACGGCTACGCGCATGAGCGCATCCTTGCTTAGATTAAAGCCTCGAGCTTTATCCTGAGCCACAAATTCAGCTACAGCGTGTTCACGCCCTCTGACATCCTCATAACGGAAGCTCGGATTTTTATGACGATAGACAATCTGCAACGGTTGACCATACCAGCCGCTGTAGAAATTCGTCCGTAATATAGCATGCCGGCTAACCAGCAGCTTCAAACTTTCCTCGAATAGGGATGGTTCAAAGTGGCCCTCTAGATCAAAGGTCGCCTGTTCAAAATACACGCCTGTTTCTGCATTCATCAAACTATGGAACAGCATACCCTTTTGCATAGGGGTCAAGGGATACACATTTTCCAATTCCCCAACCGTCTTGGTCTGCTCGATAATCGTATCTAATTGCTCCAGGGTCAGACCTTTTAGCAATACATCACTTGGAGTCAATTCAGTCCGCTCCCGTGTGACACAATGCTCGATCATTTCAAGCAGATTGGATTTCAGCAGATTGGCTAGCATGTGGACGGTGTCCTTACGGAAGGCTTTGCCGTTATACCGAATGTCCAGTTCCAGGATGCCGTTCGTTACGATCCCGCTCACATCGAGAGCATATTTCATCTTCGTCCGGTCACTAACGACCGATCCAATTGAGTAAGGAGACCTACGCATATCGCTGTTTTGTAAGTCCTGATCCAGCTGTCCGAGATAGTTAAAGCTTACTTGTGGCTCGGCAAAAGCTTGCTGTTGACCAGGGTTCAGTGTATTGGCTTGCTGACCAACGGCTTGGCCGGATTCACTCAAATATCTCCAGATTCCGTAGCCCATTCCTTTATTCGGAATAAGGCGCAGGCTCTCTTTGACCTGTTTGATGCGTTCTGACAAAGCGGGATCACAACCAACGTCCAGCAATACCGGATATGGACTCGTAAACCAGCCTACCGTACGAGAAATGTCTGTATCCGGCAAAATGTTCTCACGCCCGTGTCCCTCTAAATTAATCAGACTGCGTTCATGACCCGTCCACGTGTACAGCATCATGCCCAAAGCCGTCAGAAGCAGATCGTTCACTTCCGTGTTATATGCGCGGTGTGCTTGTTTCAGTAGTCTCTCTGTCTCTTTTTCCGTGAGTTGGAAGGCCACTGTATCCGTGTCAGCCAAGGTAAAGGGCTCAGCCTGCGCTTGATCCTCAGGTAAACGTACTTGGTCAGACAAAGCCGCTGCGTTCCATTGCTCCCAGTAGGCGTATTCACTTTCCATAGCTGTGCTATTGGCATAGGTGGAAAGTTTTTGTGACCAGGAACGGAAGGAATCCGTTTTGTCCGGCAGCTGAAGCACTTCCTGATGAACAGCCTGTTCATAGGCAGTAGCCAAATCCTCAAACAAGATACGCCAGGATACCCCGTCCACGACCAAATGGTGAATCGCCATCAGGAGATGATCTCCATCTGCACAGTGGAACAAGCCCGCCTTCAACAACGGCCCTTCATGCAGTTGGATACTGCTTTGGATTTCACTGGCTTTCGCCTCAATTGCCGCGCTGAGCATAGCTTCATCCGTCAAATCCCTAAAGTCCAGCACGTCCAGATGATACAGCTCGCCTTCCTGTATTCCGCGGTTCCATGC
>NZ_JANAVN010000028.1:0-22925 GCF_024213565.1 Paenibacillus sp. Lou8.1 | reverse complement strand
CCACGCTCATCCGTCCGGTCGATGACTACCGCTTGACGCACGCCCGGCACCCGCTGGATCGCCGTTTCAATCTCGCCCAGCTCGATCCGGTGGCCCCGGATTTTCACTTGATAATCCATCCGCCCGATAAAGTCTACATTGCCGTCTGGCATCCACCGCGCCAAGTCGCCTGTGCGGTACAATCGTTCACCTGGCACGAACGGATTGGCCACGAATTTCTCGGCTGTCAGGTCCGCACGGTTCAAGTATCCCCGTGCTACCCCGGCTCCGCCGATGCACAGTTCACCCAGTACGCCGATCGGCACCGGATTTAGCTGGCTGTCCACAATGTAGAAGCGGGCGTTCAGCCACGCCTGGCCAATCGGCACATTGCCGCTGCTTGGCAGCTTCGACAATTCTTCGTCGTAGAAGCTGGAGTCGATTGCCGCTTCCGTGACGCCGTAGCTGTTCATAATGCGGATATCCGCGCCAAATCGTTCTTGCAGCACCCGGTAATCCGTCACGCTGCAGCTGTCCGAGCTGGTGATCAGCAGTTCCAGACTGCTCATGTCCAGTCCCTGTTCATGTACATGCTGCATGAACGGTACGATCAGGGCCGGAGTCGATTCGAACACCGTAATCTGATAATCGCGAATCCAGCCATATAGACGGCTTGGATCAATGCGATCATCTTTCGGACAGATAACCATCGTTCCACCGTTATAGAACACCCGTGCGATATCCCCGACGAACACGTCGAAGGAAAAGCTCGCCAGTTGCAGCAACCGTACCGGGAACTGGTTCAGACGGTAATCCCGACGGTATGCCGCAGCCGTATTCACCAAGCTGCGATGCTCAATCATGACACCCTTCGGACGTCCCGTTGTCCCGGAGGTGTAGATCACATACGCCAGATCCTGCGCTTCGTTGATGTGATCGACGTCTGCCGTATCTCCGGTGTACAGTGACTCATCGTCCAACGCCAGTACGGTATGCAGACGCAACCCCGTTGCCGGTTCGGATGTTGCTTCGCTATCAGGTGGCGAATCTGCTGTTCCATTCAGGGTTCCATGGAGAGTACTTGATTCCATCGTCTCAGCGCCAGCCGCTGTTTCCAACTCGCCCTCAGTCTGCTCTCCGGCCAAGGCCTGTCGGCTTTCTTCCAGCCATACCTGTGCACGCTCCTGCAAGCCGATTTGGGTCAACAGTACCGTCGCACCGCTGTCCTCCAGCATGAAACGAATACGTTCGGACGGATAGTCTGCATCTAGCGGCACATATGCGCCTCCAGCTTTCCACACCGCCAATACGCCGACCAGCATGTCTACCGAACGTTCACTCAAAATGCCGATAATCGACTCGCGTCCAATGCCTTCATTCCGCAATCTACGCGCCAATTGGTTCGCACGCTCGTTCAGTGTGCGGTACGTCAGTTGTTGTTCCTCGTACACCACCGCCACGTGATCTGGTACAAGCTGCGCCTGTTCTTCCACATAGGTATGGAACAAGGCTCCTGCTTCAACAGCAGCAACATCCGATACTCCCACATCTCCAAAACCGTAGATGATTTGTGCCTTCTCCTCGACGGTTACCATATCCAAAGCTGCCAGTGGCTGCTGTGGATGAAGGGTAATTGCACGTACGAGTTCGGTAAAATGCTGTGCCAATCGCGCGATGGTTTCAGGCTTGTACAGCGCTGTGCTGTATTCCAGACTGCACAGAATGCCTTCCGGCTGCTCCACTGCATCCAAGGTCAGATCAAATTTGGCCGTATGATTGTCTGTCGGATACGTTTTAAAGGTCAGACCTTCCAGCTCGAACTCCTGCTGCTCAAATGTTTTCAACTCAAACATCGTGTCAAACAGCGCATTCCGGCTCGTATCCCGCGTTAAATTCAGCTTTTCAACCAGCTCTTCAAAAGGATATTCCTGATGCTCATACGCACTGAGCGCATGCTCTTTGACCTCTTGCAAGTAGTCCAGGAACGTTTTGTCGCCAGACGGATAATTGCGGATCGCCAGCGTGTTGAGGAATACGCCTACCAAGCCCTCCAGTTCCGCATGCGGTCTTCCGGCAATCGGCGTGCCGACGATGATGTCCTCCTGCCCCGAATATTTATGCAAGAGCGTGCTATACGCGGCCAGCAACACCATGTACAAGGTGGAGCCGGTTTGCGCGGCCAGTTGTTTCAACTGCTCGCTATCCTCCAGGCTGATCGCAAATTCCAATCGAGCTCCTTCCAGACGCTGTACGGCTGGTCTTGCAAAATCCGTTGGCATATCCAGTGCTGGAATGTCACCAGCCATCGTGTTCAGCCAGTAGCTTTCCTGCTCACGAAGACGTTCACTTTGCATATCGGCATGCTGCCAAACCGCATAGTCCTTGTACTGGATGCGCAGAGGCGGCAGTTCCTTGCCTTCATACAATTGAGAGAACTCCTGCACGATAATTCCTTCAGTCACGCCATCCGAAATAATATGGTGCATGTCATAGAGCATGACATGACGCTCCGGTCCGGTTTCCACCAACTGAACCCGCAGCAATGGTGCTTGTGCGAGATCAAATGCACGTACAAAGTCCTGTGCGTACTGCTGGGTCTCTTCTTCGCTTGCCTGCACATGCTCCACGTTGAATGCGACGCCCGATTCAATCCGTTGAATCACCTCGCCATCCACCATGTCGAATCGGGTTCGCAGGGCTTCATGACGGACAATCAGCTGGTGGAAGGCTTGCTCCAGTCGCGTTTTATCCAAGGAACCTTCAATGATCAAAGCGCCCGGCATATTGTAGCTAACCTCTCCGCCTTCCAGGTGACTCAGCACGTACATCCGTTTTTGCGCCGAGGAAACCGGATAATATGCACGTTCCTCCGCAACAGGGATGGATACATACGTTTGCTGTGTCTGATCTTCTCCCATCACCTGCACCAGTTGCTCAATTGTTGGATATTGGAAAATATCTCGCAGCGCCAGCTTGTAATTCAGCTCCTGATGGATTTTCGCCATCAGTGTTGTCGCGCGCAGAGAATGTCCTCCGACTTCAAAGAAATGGTCCTTAATACCGATCTGCGGATGATTCAGAACACTTTGCCAAATACGTACCAACTGCTCTTCCAGCGGTGTGCGCGGTGCCACGTACGCCGTGCCTCCTTCGAGGCGCGCTTCCGGCGCAGGCAACGCTTTGCGGTCAATTTTCCCGTTTGGTGTCAGCGGGAAATGATCCAGTTGTACGACATATGTCGGGATCATATACCCCGGCAGCTTGGGCTGCAGCATGTTGCGCAGCTCGGGCAAATTCAGCGCTTCAGAGGCTACGACATACGCACACAAATCCTTGTCTCCGTCTTCGTTTTCCCAGGCGGTGACGATGGCTTTCTGAATGCCGTCCACGGTCAGCAGCTGTGCTTCCACCTCGCCCAGTTCAATCCGGAAGCCCCGGATTTTGACCTGATCATCCATCCGGCCGATAAAGTCCACATTGCCATCCGGCATCCACCGCGCCAAGTCGCCTGTGCGGTACAATCGTTCACCCGGTACGTACGGGTTCGCTACGAATTTCTCGGCGGTCAGGTCTGCACGATTCAGGTAGCCTCGTGCCACCCCGGCTCCGCCAATGCACAGCTCACCCAGTACGCCGATCGGCACCGGATTCAGCTGGCTGTCCAAGATGTAAAACCGGGCGTTCAGCCACGCCTGGCCAATCGGCACATTGCCGCTGCTTGGCAGCTTCGACAGCTCTTCATCATAGAAGCTGGAGTCAATCGCCGCTTCCGTGACGCCGTAACTGTTCATAATGCGGATATCTGCGCCAAACCGTTCTTGCAGCACCCGGTAATCTGTCACGCTGCAGCTATCCGAGCTGGTGATCAGCAGTTCCAGACTGCTCATGTCCAGTCCCTGTTCATGCACATGCTGCATAAACGGTACGATCAGGGCCGGGGTCGATTCGAATACGGTAATCTGGTAATCGCGAATCCAGCCATACAATCGGCTAAAATCAATCCGGTCGTCTTTCGGACAAATGACCATCGTGCCGCCGTTATAGAGCGTCCGCGCGATATCCCCGACGAAGACGTCGAAGGAGAAGCTCGCCAGTTGCAGCAAACGTACCGGGAACTCGCTCAGACGGTAATCCCGACGATACGCCGCAGCCGTATTGACCAAGCTGTGATGCTCAATCATGACCCCTTTCGGACGTCCAGTTGTCCCGGAGGTGTAGATCACATACGCCAGATCCTGCGGTTCGTTAATCGGCTCGATATCGGTGGTGTCTCCGATGTACAACGACTCATCGTCCAACACCAGCACGGTATGCAGACGCAGCACTGTTGCCGGTTCGGATGCTGCTTCGCTGTCAGACTTCGAATCTGATTTCAAGCTTACGCCTTCACTAAGGCGGTCTCTTTCCATCGTTTCAGCGCTAACCGCCGTCTCCAGCTCACTCTCATTCTTTCCTTCGCCCAGAGCCCATTGGCTTTCATTCAGCCAACCCAGTGCACGCTCCTGCAAGCCCGTTTGGGTCAACAGTACCGTCGCACCACTGTCCTCTAGCATGAAACGAATACGTTCTGACGGATAGTCTGCATCCAGCGGCACATAGGCGCCTCCAGCCTTCCACACCGCCAATACACCGACCAGCATATCCACCGAGCGTTCGCTCAAAATGCCGACAATCGATTCGCGTCCGATACCTTCATTTCGCAATCTCCGCGCCAATTGGTTCGCACGCTCGTTCAGTTTCCGGTACGTAAGCTGCTGCTCCTCGTACACCACCGCCACATGATCCGGTACAAGCTGCGCCTGTTCTTCCACAAAGGTATGGAATAAGGCTCCTGCCTCGACTACAGCAACATCCGATACCCCCACATTTCCAAAACCATAGATGATTTGTGCTTTTTCCTCGGCAGATACCATATCCAAAGCTGCCAGTGGCTGCTGCGGATGCAGTGTAATTGCACGTACAAGTTCGGTAAAATGCTGTGCCAATCGCGCAATCGTCTCAGGCTTGTACAGCGCCGTGCTGTATTCCAGACGGCACAGAATGCCTTCTGGCTGCTCTATTGCATCCAAGCTCAGATCAAATTTGGCCGTATGATTTTCCAGCGGATACGAATGTAAGGTCAGACCTTCCAGCTGCAACTCCTGCTGCTCCAATGTTTTTAACTCAAACATCGTGTCAAACAGCGCATTTCGGCTCGTATCCCGCGTTAAATTCAGCTTTTCAACCAACTCTTCAAAAGGATAGTCCTGATGCTCATAAGCACTGAGCGCATGCTCCTTCACCCCTTGCAGATAATCCAGGAACGATTGGTCGCTAGACGGATAATTGCGGATTGCCAGCGTGTTGATGAAGACACCTACCAGACTCTCCAGTTCCGCATGTGGTCTTCCAGCAATCGGCGTGCCTACTACGATATCTTCTTGGCCTGTGTATTTATGCAAGAGCGTAGTGTACGCCGCCAGCAGCACCATATACAAGGTTGATCCTGTTTGCGAAGCCAGTTCTTTCAGGCGTTCGCTAACTTCACGCTCCAGTCCGAATTCGATCGTATCCCCTGCCGTACTCTGCACCGCCGGACGGGCAAAGTCGGTTGCCAGATCCAGCACAGGCACGCCGCCCCGGAAGGTACCCAGCCAGTACGCTTCCTGACGCTGCATCCACTCCTGGTGGGTTTCGCTTTGCTGCCATACCGCATAATCCTTGTACTGAATCCGCAATGCCGGTAGCTCTTCACCGCCATACAAGCGGACAAATTCATCGGTCAGTACCTCCATCGACACACCATCCGAAACGATATGGTGCATATCGAGCATGAGTAAATGCTGGGATGCCTGCTTTGCTCCTTGTGCGCCCAGATCCACCAAGCCTACCCGCAGCAGCGGTGCAGCTTTCAGATCGAACGGACGCACAAACAGTCGTACCCGTTCTTGTGCTTCCTGGCTGATCGTCGTGTCCGTAGCTGTATCCAAATCTGTAGATGTGTCCTGATCTGTATCCGTAGTCGCACGCTCTACCTGTACCTTCGTATATTCCACTTTGAACGGCACGGTGTCCTCAACCCATTGCATTGGCTCGCTGTCGATCAGCTCAAAGCGGGTACGCAAGGTTGCATGGCGGGCGATCAATTGACGGAACACGTCTTCTACTCGTTTTACGTCCAGCGGACCGCTCACTTGCAGCACCGACGGCATGTTGTAGTTCACATCACTTGGATCAAACTGATGCAGCACATACAGTCGTTTTTGCGCCGAAGATAACGGGTAGAAATTGCGTTCTTCCGTTACCGGAATGGACGCATAGGTTACTTGATCCAGACTTTCTAACATCGTTGCCAGTTGTTCAATCGTTGGTGCTTCAAAAATACTGCGCAGTGGAAGCGGCTTGTTCAGCTCCTTGTGAATCTTCGAGGCCAGTGTCGTCGCCCGCAGCGAATGTCCGCCAATCTCAAAGAAGTTTTCCTTCACGCCGACCTGCGTGAGACCCAGCACATCCTGCCAAATGTGCGCCAGCTTCACTTCCACCCACGTCCGCGGTGCGACATAATCGGCTCCGGTTTGCAGGCTGCCTTCCGGTGCTGGCAGGGCCTTGCGGTCAATTTTGCCATTTGGACTCAGTGGCATCTGCTCCAGCTGTACAAAGTACGATGGCACCATGTAGCTTGGCAGCTCCCGGCCCAGCTCACTTCTCAGCTCGCTGGCGCCGAGCTCTTGTCCGGCGACATAGTAGGCCACCATTTGTTTTTGGCCCGTTTCGTCTGCACGCGCCAGCACCACGGCTTCGCGTACCGATTCCACTTGGAGCAGCTGCGATTCGACCTCGCCCAGTTCAATTCGGTACCCGCGGATTTTGACTTGATGGTCGATCCGGCCCAAATATTCAATGTTGCCGTCTGCCATCCATCTCGCCAAATCACCTGTACGGTACATCCGTTCATAGCCTGCTTCCCCGCCAGCAAACGGGTCGGCTACGAATTTCTCGGCCGTCAGCTCTGGACGGTTCAGGTAACCGCGGGCTACACCTACACCGCCGATGCACAGTTCTCCTGCAACCCCGATCGGCTGCAATTGCTCCGTGCCTTCCTTCACGATGTACAGACGAATATTCTGAATCGGTTTCCCGATCGGAATAACTCCATATTCCCCATCCGGTTCACAATCAAAGTACGATACATCCACCGTCGCTTCGGTCGGGCCGTACAGGTTGACCAGTTTCGCTCCAGTCAGGCTCGACACAAGCCGTTGGAATCGCGCCACATGCTGTGGCGGTAATGCTTCACCACTGGCAAACACATGGCGCAGCGTACCCAGCTTCGCTTGCATCACTTCTCGTGGCTGCTGCTCCACGTACTCTAGGAACGCATGCAGCATCGCAGGTACAAAGTGCATCGTGCTCACGCCATCGCGGGCAATCGTGTCGACGATGTCTTCCGGGTTCTTTTCCCCGCCTACCGACAGCAAGCTCACCTTCGAGCCAACCAGCGACCACCAGAACAGCTCCCACACCGACACGTCGAACGTGAAGGCGGTCTTTTGCAGGATCGTATCCTCTGCACTCAAGCCGTAACGGTCATGCATCCACAAAATCCGGTTCAGCACGGAATGGTGTTCGACCATAACGCCCTTCGGTTTTCCAGTCGAGCCGGAGGTGTAGATCACGTAGGCTACATGACGCGAACCCGCCAGTGGCTCCAGATTCGAACCGTCTTTGTGGTAAATGTCTTGGCCATCCTGCTCATGATGATCCAGCACCAGCACCTGGCCGTCGAAACTCAGTGAGGCTTGCTCCGCCAAATGCGACTGCGTCAGTACCAGCTTCGCTCCTGAATCCTCCAACATAAAGCGGATACGGTCTGCCGGATATTCTGGATCAATTGGCACGTAGGCTCCGCCTGCCTTGAGGATCGCATAAATACCTACGATCATGTCCAGAGAACGGTGAGCCAGTATGCCTACAGGCTGATCCGGTTGGACGCCTTCCGCACGCAAAGTGCGTGCGAGTCGGTTCGCGCGCTCATTCAACTCCGCGTAGGTCAACGATTCCGATCCGCACAACACTGCTGCCTGATCCGGTGTATTCGCGGCCTGCTGCTCGAACAGCGCACTTAACGTTTGATCCTGCGGATAGGTTGCCGCCGTATCCCCCCAGACCTGAACGATCTGTGCTTGTTCTTCCGGTGTCACCAATTCCAGCTCATTCACACGAATATGCGGATTGTTCACGATTTGCTCGATGACATGCAGTACATGTCCCTGCATCCGCTCTATTGTAGACCGATCGTATACATTGGCGTTGTACCTGAACATGATGCGGAATGTTTCATCGGGCATCACAATCAAGTCCAGATCATAGTTCGTTTGCTCAACAACCTCTACATTCGTAATTTCAAAAGCGGATGGACGAACTTCACCAAGCTGCTCGACTTGCTCCTCTACCGGATAGTTCTCAAATACCATAATGTGGTTTATTAGATGCTGCTTCTGCTCGGTCAGCGCCTGAATTTCATACAGCGGGAAGCTGTCATAGGCTCCCGAAGCCAACGCTTGCTCCTGCGTTTTCCGCATCACTTCCACAAAAGTGGCATTCCGTTCACTTTGAATCCGAACCGGGATGGTATTAATGAACAGACCGATCATATGCTCTACACCAGCAATATCCGTCGGACGTCCAGATACGACACTGCCGAACACAACATCCTCATTGTTGTTATATTTCTGCAAAATCAGGCCCCACACGCTCTGCATCAGCGTATTAATCGTGACCTGCTGCTGCTTCGCAATCCGGTGTATGGCTTTGCTCCACGTTGGGTCCAGATCTACCGTTATTTTTTCAGAAATATATTCGCTGGTTTCACCCGATGTAGTGGATACAGTATTAGCCGCTTGGTCTTTCGATGAAGTATCCGATCCAGGTAACAAGGTCTGCTGTTCAAAGCCAGCCAAATAGCTGCTCCAATACTCTTTTGCCGCATGTTCATCCTGACGTCCCAGCCATTCGATATATTGGCCATACGGTGTGATAGGAGCAAGCTCCGGTTGCTTCTGCTCCAGCAGCGCAAAGTACGTACCAAACACTTCGCCTGTAACGAGCGATAAGCACCAGCCGTCCATGACAATGTGATGGAAGCTCCATACCAAATGATACGTTTCTTCATCTGTTTGCAATACCTGTACGCGCATGAGTGCATCCGTACCGAGATTAAAGCCCCTAGCTTGGTCCTCTAGCTTAAACGCCTGGATATACGCCTGTTGCTCCGCTTCCTGCATTTCCCGTATATCCTGGAAGGAAAGGTCGCTATCTTTGTGACGGAATACGATCTGCAATGGCTCCTGACTGTGTCCTGTCTCAAACATATGGAAATTCGTTCGCAGCGCTTCATGACGCTGTGTCAGTACATCCAGACTCTTGCGGAAAATTTCAACATCAAAGCTGCCTTTTTGATCAAACGACGCTTGCTGGAAGTAGGCGCCTGAGTCCGGCTCCATCAGATTATGGAACAGCATCCCCTTCTGCATAGGCGAAAGAGCATATACATTCTCCAGCTCGCCTACAGAAGCTGTTTGCTCTGTCAATTGTTCCAGCTGCCCAAGCGTCAAGCCTTTGAACAATACATCGCTTGGTGTTAGCTCACTCCGCTCTTTGGAGGCACAATGAGCGATCACTTCCTGCAAGCTTTCCTGCAGCAACTGCGCAAATTTTTCTACATTTTGCTGATGATATACCTTACTGTCATAGCGAATTTCCAGTGTCAGCGCGCCCGCTGTAATCATTCCGTTCACATTCAGCGGATGCTCCAGAACGGTATGGTCACTCATCGGCTCTCCACCTGGATGTGAAGACAGCGTGATATCCCCATTTTCCAAGTCCTGATCAAATTGTCCTAAATAGTTAAAGCTAATTTCAGGCTGCAGGGTCCAGGAAGGATGGGCATCATGCTGAGACATATATTTTAAAATGCCGTAGCCAATACCCTTATGCGGCACATGGCGCAGGTCTTCCTTCACCCGCTTGATTCGCTGCCCGACTGCTGCCTTTCCGTCCACATCCAGCAGCACCGGATACTGACTCGTAAACCAGCCCACGGTACGCGTGATGTCGATATCTGGAACAATGGCTTCCCGGCCATGTCCCTCCAGATTGACCAGCACACGCTCCTGACCGCTCCAGTTATATACCGCTGTGCCGAGTGCGGTTAACAGCAGATCATTGACCTCGGTGTGGTACGCACGGTGTACTTCTTGAAGCAACATCCGTGTTTCCTGCTCGCTCCAAGCCACAGTCACAGTCTCACTGTCTCTGATCAGAAAATGCTGCCCTTCCGCTCTTTCTTGATCCTTAGGCAACGATGCAATTTCTATTTGGGCAAGACGCTGCCAATATTCGCGTTCATTTTCGATCGCCGGACTATTCGCATATTGAGACAACCGCTCTGCCCAAGCGGAGAAAGAGTCCGTTTTATAAGGTAGGCGAATCGCTTCTCCCCGCACGGCCTGCTCATATCCCGTGGCAAAATCCTCAAACACAATTCGCCACGAAATCCCGTCCACCACCAAATGGTGAATCGCAATCAGTAGATGATCCCCATCCATGCAGCGGAAAAGTCCCAGCTTCACCAGCGGTCCTTCGTCCAGACGAATGGAACTTTGGATGGCATTGGCTTTCATTTCAATCGCCATCACCACATCTGCCGCGTCTTCGACGCCCATCAGATCTACAACATCCAGACTATACAGCTCGCCTTCGTTCAAACCGCGATTCCACGCTTCATAGCCCTGTTCGGTCTGACGGAAGACCATACGCAAAGCATCATGATGCTCCGTTACCTTGGTCACCGTTTCACGCAATGCGGCTTCATCGAAGCCTTGCGCTCTATACAGCATCACCGACTGGTTGAAATAATGTGGCTCTGCTGAGGATTGTCCAAAGAACCATTGCTGAATCGGGGTCAATCTAACTGCCCCCGAAACCACCCGCTGATCGGCTGTACGGCTGACCTTGTGTACATGACCGCTCAGCAGCGAAATGGAAGGATATTGGAACAAATCCTTCATGTCCAGCTTGTAGCCCGCTTGCAGCAAACGGGAGGATACCTGGATTGCCTTGATCGAATCGCCGCCCAGATCAAAGAAATTATCCAAAATTCCGACTCTCTTTGCTCCTAATACAGCCTGCCAAATGGACACTAACGTCTGCTCCAGCGCTGTGCGCGGCTCTACATAATCCGCTCCGCTTTGCAGGCTGCCTTCTGGTGCCAGCAGGGCCTTGCGGTCGATTTTACCGTTCGGCGTCAGTGGCATTTGTTCTAGCTGGATGAAATACGAAGGCACCATGTAGTTTGGTAGCTCCTCGCCCAGTAAGCTGCGTAGCTCACCAGCGCTTACTTCCCGTTCAGCAACATAGTACGCCACCAGTTGGTTTTGTCCCTGCTCGTCCGCCTGGGCCAGTACGATGACCTCTTGTACGTCCTCCACTTTCAAAATTTGTGCCTCAACCTCGCCCAGCTCGATCCGGTAGCCCCGGATTTTCACCTGATGGTCGATCCGGCCCAAATATTCGATGTTGCCGTCTGGCATCCATCTCGCCAAGTCACCCGTACGGTACATTCGTTCATAGCCGGCTTCGCCAGCCGCAAACGGGTTCGATACAAATTTCTCAGCCGTCAGCTCTGGACGATCTAGATAACCCCGAGCCAGACCCGGACCGGACACGCACAGTTCACCCGCGACGCCTACCGGAGCCAAATGTCCATGCACATCCAGCATGTATACCCGATGGTTCGGCACAGGGCGTCCGATGGAAATCAGTTGTCCAGCTCTCTCATCCTGGGATACCGGCCAGATGGACGTCGCCACTGAATTTTCGGTTGGACCGTAGCCGTTGTAGTACGCCACCTGATCCTTCCACTTGTACACCAGCTCGGTTGAAGATACTGAACCCGCCGTAAACAAAATACGCAGGTTTGGCATCCGTTCTGGCTCCAGATACACCGCATAGGTCGGCGGCAAAGCTGCTACCGTGATTTGGTGATTCGCCATATATTGCTCAAACCGCTCGTAGTTCAAAATCGTCTCTGACGTTGGTACATACAGTGTGGCTCCACAGAAGAGTGCCTGGAAGATTTCCCAGCAAGCCGCATCAAACGAATAGCTGGCGAACAGCAACGCATGATCCGACGTGCTCATCCGAAGCGTCTGATCAAAATACGTTTTCAGATTGCACAGCCCGTGATGCTCCAGCATTACACCCTTCGGCTGCCCCGTTGTACCCGACGTGTAGATCACATACGCTAGATCGTTCGGACCGGACCACGGTTCCAGATTGGAATGATCCTCATGGTACACATCCTGCGTTTCATCCAGCACCAGCATGCGGCCGTCAAACGTGACTTTGTCTACCAGATGACTTTGTGTCAACAGCAACTTCGCTCCCGAGTCATCCAGCATGTAGCGGATACGCTCCTCTGGATACGACGGATCGATGGGGACATATGCACCTCCAGCTTTTAAAATCCCGAAGATACCCACGATCATGTCTACCGAACGTTCGGTCATCAGGCCCACCAAACGATCTTTCGTCACGCCTTGACTACGCAAGGTACGAGCCAAACGATTGGCGCGTGCATTCAGCTCGCGATAGGTCAGCGCTTCTCCTTCGAAGAACAATGCTGTCTGCTCCGGCGTCCGCGCGGTTTGCGCCTCGAACAAGCCGTGAATCGTTTGCTCGTTTTGATATGCTACCGCTGTATTTCCCCAAGCCTCAACGATTTGCTCACGCTCCTGCGCGGTTACCATATCCAGCTCATGCACCCGAATGTCTGGCTTCGCTACCACCTGCTCCAGCAGTTGCACCAGATGACCTCGAATTTGCTCTATACTTTCCCGTTCAAAGGCCAGCGCATTATACCCAAAACTCATATGGATGGTGTTCCCCGGCAGTACCACCAGGTTAAAGTCATAGTTGGTCTGCTCGACAGACTCGGCTCCGGTGATGCTGAAGCTGGACTCATCACTGTTGCCTAATTGCTCCAATTGTTCCTCTACCGGATAGTTCTCAAAAATAAGAATATGATTGATCAAATCCTGCTTAAGCTCCGATAGCCCCTGAATTTCATACAACGGGTACGTATCATAGGCATGGGAAGCAATCGATTGCTCTTGGGTTTGCTTCATCACGTCTGAGAATAAGCTGTCCACTTGACTGCGGATGCGTACAGGAATGGTATTGATAAACAGACCAATGATGTGCTCCACATTCGGAATGTCTGCCGGACGTCCAGATACCACGCTGCCAAACACCACATCATCGGTGCCATTATACTTTTGCAGCAAAAGGCCCCAAACAGTCTGCATCAACGTATTGATCGTTACCTGATAACGCTTGGCTACGCGCTGAATGCCTGCCGTTAGATCCGCGCCCAAGTCAAAATCCAGACGCTCCGCCTGATATTCCGTTTTGCCTTGAATTTTAGCCTGCGGCAGGCGGGACTGTTCCTCATATCCTTCCAGAACCTTGCTCCAGTAACCTGATGCAGCCTGACGATCCTGCTGTTCCAGCCATTCAATATATTGACTGTACGGCGTTACAGGGGCCAGTTCAGGCTGCTTATGAGCCAGTATCGCAAAATAACTCGCAAACACTTCGCCTGTCACCAGCGACAAGCACCAGCCGTCCATCACGATATGATGGAAACTCCATACAAAACGGTACGCATCCTCACCTGTGCGCAAAACGGCCACACGCATCAAAGCATCTTGCGCCAGATCAAAGCCTCTTTGCTTGTCTTTGCGCGTATATTCGAGGATGTACTCGTTTTGCCGCTCTTGCTCCATATCCCGCAAATCCTCTACATACAGTTCGCTGCGCTTATTCCGATACACAACCTGAAGTGGTTCATCTTTCCAGCCACTGTAGAAGTTCGTGCGCAGCACCGTATGCCGCTGCACCAATATATCCAAACTTGCCGCAAATGCAGCGATATTAAAATGTCCCTGCAGATCAAAGGAGGCCTGTTCAAAGTAAGCTCCTGATTGCGAGTCCATCAGATTGTAAAAGAGCATCCCCTTTTGCATCGGCGTCAGCGCGTATACATTTTCCAGCTCACCGATATGTGCCGCCTGTTCCGCGATTTGTTCCAGTTCTCCAGTCGTCAGACCTTTGAAGGACACATCACTCGGCGTCAGCTCCGGCTGTTCCTGAGCGACACAGTGCGTAATCACCTCTTGCAAAGCGGATTGCAGCAGGCTCGCCACACGTTCCAGCGTTTCTTGGCGATACTGCTTACGGCTGTAAGCGATCGTCAAGCGCAGCGTGCCTTCCGAGATCATTGCATTCAAATCCAGCGTATATTGCAGCGGTGAATGTGCATCCTCTGTCTCCCCTGCGCTATAGGATGACCATGTGATTCCACTGTTTTGCACATCCTGATCGACCTGTCCCAAGTAGTTAAAGCTGATTTCCGGTTCTGCTCCAATCGCCTGCGCTTCACCTGATGCAGACGCAGGAGATAAGTAGCGCCATGTGCCATAGGTCAGCCCTTTATGTGGAATGCGGCGCAGACCTTCCTTCGTTTCTTTGATGTGCTGTGCCAGCGTCAGGTTGACATCTGTGTCCAGCAGCACCGGATACAAGCTCGTAAACCAGCCTACTGTACGTGTAATATCCACCTCTGGCAAGATCGCTTCCCGGCCATGTCCCTCCAGGTTCACCAGCACCTGTCCGGCGCCTGTCCAGTTGTGCATCGCTAATCCTAACGCCGTCAGCAGCAAATCATTGACCTCGGTGTTATAAGCGCGATGGGCCTGCTTTAGCAGTTGCTCCGTTTCAGCCTCGGTCCACTCCACCGTCAGCACTTCGCTGTCTGCATTCAAGGAGCCCTCATAGGCAAAATCCTTAGGCAGCGGCGCAACTTCCGCTTTGGCCTGTTCCAGCTGCTTCCAGTAGGCTTCATCCGATGCAGCCTCTGGACGATTGGCATAAGACGACAACTCCCGTGCCCATGTTTGGAAGGAATCCGTTTTATAGGGCAATCGTACAGGCTCGCCCTTGATCGCCTGCTCGTAACCTGTCGAGAAATCTTCAAACAGAATTCGCCACGATACCCCGTCCACCACCAAATGGTGAATGGCTATGAGCAAATGATCGCCCTCGGCTGTGCGGAACAATCCCAGCTTGACCAGAGGCCCTTCGCACAGGTGGATGCTGCTTTGAATTTCATTTGCCTTCGCTTCCAGCGCTTCCGCATAGGATGCTTGTTCACGGTAGTCTGCGGTTTCCAGCGTATACAATGCGCCTTCATCTACACCGCGTGTCCAAGCCTCGTAACCAGATGAAGCCTGACGGAAAACCGTACGAAGCGCATCATGATGCTTCACGATGTGATCCATGGTCCGGCAAACCGCCGTTTCATCAAAGCCCTTGGCACGATAGAGCATGACCGCCTGATTAAAGTGCTGCGGACGCTCGCGCTCCTGCGCAAAGAACCAATGCTGGATCGGAAGCAAAGCGGTTTCCCCGCTCACTTCTCCTTGATCTGCCATACGACTGACCTCATGCATATGCGGTGCCAGTGCTGCAACCGTTGGATACTGGAACAAATCCTTCATGTCCAGCTTATAGCCAGCCTGGAACGCACGGGATGCGATTTGGATCGCCTTGATCGAATCGCCGCCCAGATCGAAGAAATTGTCCAAAATACCGACAGTCTGCAGTCCCAGTACCGACTGCCAGACCGCTACTAGAGCGCGTTCTTGAGCAGTACGCGGCTCTGCATAATCCGTTCCGGTTTGTAGGCTGCCTTCTGGTGCTGGCAGGGCTTTGCGGTCAATTTTGCCATTAGGACTCAGTAGCATCTGCTCTAGCTGTACAAAGTACGATGGCACCATGTAGCTTGGCAGTTCTCGGCCCAGCTCACTTCTCAGCTCACTGGCACCCATTTCTTGTCCGGCGACATAGTAGGCCACCATTTGTTTTTGTCCCGTTTCGTCTGCACGAGCCACGACGACCGCTTCGCGTACCGATTCCACTTGGAGCAGCTGCGATTCGACCTCGCCCAGCTCAATCCGGTACCCCCGGATTTTCACTTGATGGTCGATCCGGCCCAGATATTCAATGTTGCCGTCCGGCATCCATCTCGCCAAATCGCCTGTGCGGTACATCCGTTCATAGCCGGCTTCGTCTTCGGCAAACGGGTCTTTCACAAATTTCTCGGCCGTCAGCTCTGGACGATTCAGATAGCCGCGGGCTACCCCGACACCGCTGATGCACAGTTCTCCTGCAACCCCGATCGGCTGCAATTGCTCCGTGCCTTCCTTCACGATGTACAGACGAATATTATGAATCGGTTTTCCGATTGGAATGACCGAATAGGTTTCATTAGGCTCGCAATCGAAGTACGATACGTCCACCGTTGCTTCGGTTGGACCGTACAGGTTGATCAGCTTCGCTCCGGCCAGGCTCGACACCAGCCGTTGGAACCGGGCCACATGCTGTGGCGGCAACGCTTCGCCGCTGGCAAATACGTGGCGCAGCGTGCCCAGCTTCGCTTGCATCACTTCCTGTGGCTGCTGCTCCACATATTCTAGGAACGCATGCAGCATGGCAGGTACAAAGTGCATCGTGCTCACGCCATCGCGGGCAATCGTATCGACGATGTCTTCCGGGTTCTTTTCCCCACCTACCGACAGCAAGCTCACCTTCGAGCCGACCAGCGACCACCAGAACAGCTCCCACACCGACACGTCGAACGTGAAGGCCGTCTTTTGCAGGATCGTATCTTCCGCACTCAAGCCGTACCGATCATGCATCCACAAAATCCGGTTCAGCACGGAATGGTGCTCCACCATCACGCCCTTCGGTTTTCCCGTGGAGCCGGAGGTATAGATGACATAGGCTACATGGTGTGGCCCAGCCAGTGGCTCCAGATTCGAGCCGTCTTCGTGGTAAATGTTCTCGCGATCCAACACCAGCACCTGGCCGTTGAAACTCAGCGATGCTTGCTCTGCCAGATGCGACTGCGTCAGTATCAGCTTCGCACCCGAATCCTTCAGCATAAAGCGGATGCGGTCCGCTGGATAGTCCGGATCGATGGGTACATAAGCTCCGCCTGCCTTGAGGATCGCATAAATGCCTACGATCATGTCCAGCGAACGTTGAACCAAAATGCCCACGGGCTGATCCGGTTGGACGCCTTCCGCACGCAAGGTGCGTGCGAGTCGGTTCGCTCGCTCATTCAACTCCGCGTAGGTCAACGATTCCGCTCCGCACAACACTGCCACCTGATCCGGTGTTTTCGCTGCCTGCTGCTCGAACAGTGCACTTAGCGTTTGATCCTGCGGATAAGCTGCCGCCGTATCCCCCCAGACCTGAACGATCTGTGCCTGTTCTTCCGGTGTTACCAATTCCAGCTCATTCACTCGGATATTCGGATTGTCCACAATTTGTCCAATGACGTGGTCAATATGACCCCGGATACGCTCCATGGCAGACCGGCTATACACGAGAGCATTGTATTCAAGCAGGATAGAGATATCCTCATCAGGCACGACAATCAGGTTAAAATCGTAGTTGGTTTGCTCGGCAAGTGCCACATTGGCAATCGAGAAGCCTGTTTGTGCCTTTGTCTCGCCGGAACCGCCCATCTGCTTCATCTGTTGCCCGATCGGGTAGTTTTCAAAGACCATAATGTGATGAATCAGGTCTTGTTTTTGTTCAGTCAGTGCCTGGATATCGTACAACGGGAACGTATCATAGACACTGGAGGCCAAAGCCTGTTCCTGGGTGCGCTGCAATACTTCAGCAAATGTAGCATCCGGTGCACTGCCAATGCGTACTGGAATCGTGTTGATAAACAATCCGATCATGTTCTCCACGCCTGGAAGGTCTGCCGGACGACCGGATACCACACCACCAAACACAACATCCTGATTATTATTGTATTGCTGTAAAATAACGCCCCACACACTTTGCAGCAATGTGTTAATCGTGACATGTTGTTGCTTGGCCATTTGGTTTAATGCCGCAGTCCGTTCTTTACCCAACCTAAAGGGCAGCTTTTCCGAAACATAGCCGGAATGGGAACCCGCACCGCTTCTGTCCGGTTCTTCATTGCGTGCGACTACAGAAGCTTGTGCGTTCTCACCAGGCAACAAGGTTTGCTGCTCAAAACCTGCCAAATAGTCACTCCAATAACGGGTCGCTTCCTGTGCATCCTGATGTTCCAACCATTCGATATAGTCACTATACGGCTTGACAGGTGCCAGCTCTGGCTGCTTGTGCTCCAGCAAGGCAACATATGCCCCAAACACTTCGTCCGTCATCAGGGACAGGCACCATCCGTCCATCACAATATGATGGAAGCTCCATACAAAACGATATGAGCTATCCCCTGTGCGGAAGACGGATACTCGCATAAGCGCATCCTTGCTTAGATCAAAGCCTCGAGCTTTATCCTGGGCCACAAATTCAGCTACAGCGTGTTCACGCCCTCTGACATCCTCATAACGGAAGCTCGGATTTTTATGACGATAGACGATCTGCAACGGTTGACCATACCAGCCGCTGTAGAAATTCGTCCGTAATATAGCATGCCGGCTAACCAGCAGCTTCAAGCTTTCCTCGAATAGGGATGGCTCAAAGTACCCCTCCAGATCAAAGGTCGCCTGTTCAAAATACACGCCTGTTTCTGCATTCATCAAACTATGGAACAGCATCCCCTTTTGCATAGGGGTCAAGGGGTACACATTTTCCAATTCCCCAACCGTCTTGGTCTGCTCCTTAATCGTATCTAATTGCTCCATTGTCAGACCTTTTAGCAATACATCACTTGGAGTCAATTCGGTCCGCTCCCGTGTGACACAATGCTCGATCATTTCAAGCAGGTTGGATTTCAGCAGATTGGCTAGCATGTGGACGGTGTCCTTACGGAAGGCTTTGCCGTTATACCGAATGTCCAGTTCCAGGATGCCATTCGTTACGATACCGCTCACATCGAGCGCATATTTCATCTTCGTCCGGTCACTAACGACCGATCCAATTGAGTAAGGAGACATACACATACCGCTGTTTGGCAAGTCCTGATCCAGCTGTCCGAGATAGTTAAAGCTTACTTGTGGCTCGGCAAAAGCTTGATATTGACCAAGGTTCAGCACACCTGCTTGCTGACCAACGGCTTGGCCGGATTCACTCAGATGTCTCCAGATTCCGTAGCCCATTCCTTTATTGGGAATAAGGCGCAGGCTCTCTTTGACCTGTTTGATGCGTTCTGACAAAGCGGGATCACAACCAACGTCCAGCAATACCGGATATGGACTCGTAAACCAGCCTACCGTACGAGAAAGGTCCGTATCCGGCAAAATGTTTTCACGTCCGTGTCCCTCTAAATTAATCAGACTGCGTTCATGACCCGTCCACGTGTACAGCATCATGCCCAGTGCCGTCAGAAGCAGATCGTTCACTTCCGTGTTATATGCGCGGTGTGCTTGCTTCAACAGCCGTTCAGTCTCTTCTTCCGTAAGCTGGACGACCACTGTATCCGTGTCAGCCAAGGTAAAGGGCTCAGCCTGCGCTTGATCCTCAGGCAAACGTACTTGGTCAGCCCAAGCGGCTGCGTTCCATTGCTCCCAGTAGGCGTGTTCACTTTCCATAGCTGTGCTATTCGCATAGGTGGAAAGTTTTTGTGACCAGGAACGGAAGGAATCCGTTTTGTCCGGCAGCTGAAGCACTTCCTGATGAACGGCCTGTTCATAGGCAGTAGCCAAATCCTCAAACAAGATACGCCAGGATACCCCGTCCACGACTAAATGGTGAATCGCCATCAGGAGATGGTCCCCATCTGCACAGTGGAACAAGCCCGCCTTCAACAACGGCCCTTCATGCAGCTGAATACCGCTTTGGATTTCACTGGCTTTCGCCTCAATTACCGCGCTGAGCATGGCTTCATCCGTCAAATCCCTAAAGTCCAGCACGTCCAGATGATACAGCTCGCCTTCCTGTATTCCGCGGTTCCATGCTTTATAGCCTTGCTCGGTCTTGCTGAACACCATCCGCAGTGCATCATGGTGCTCTGCTAGTTTGCCAAGCGCCTGACGCAGAGCAGCTTCGTCAAACCCCTGCTCCCGGTGCAGCATAACCGCCTGATTAAAGTGATGCGCATCCACTTGCGCCTGCGTAAAGAACCCATGCTGGATCGGAAGCAACGCCGTTTCTCCGCTCACTTCTCCCTGATCTGCCATACGACTGACCTCGTGCATATGCGGTGCCAGCGTTGCGACGATGGGATAGCGGAACAAATCCTTCATGTCCAGCTTGTAGCCTGCCTGGAACGCACGCGACACGATTTGAATCGCCTTGATCGAATCGCCGCCCAGATCAAAAAAATTGTCTAAAATACCGACGGTTGGCACGCCCAGGACGGACTGCCAGATCGCTACGAGTGTTCGTTCTGTTACAGTACGTGGCGCTGCATAATCCGCACCGCTTTGCAGACTGCCTTCTGGTGCTGGCAGGGACTTGCGGTCGATTTTACCGTTCGGTGTCAGCGGCATCTGCTCCAACCAGATGAAATACGACGGCACCATATAGCTTGGCAGCTCCCGCCCCAGCTCCTGTCTCAGCTCACCGGCTCTAAGCTCTTGACTCGCCACGTAGTACGCCACGAGCTGTGTTTGGCCCGTTTCGTCCGTACGGGCCATGATGACCGCTTCTTGTACCGACTCCACCTGCAGCAGCTGCGATTCGATCTCGCCCAGTTCGATCCGGTAACCTCTGATTTTCACCTGATGGTCCATCCGACCCAAATATTCAATGTTGCCGTCCGGCATCCATCTTGCCAAATCGCCTGTACGATACATCCGCTCATGGTCTGACTTGTCATCAGCAAACGGATTATTCACAAATTTCTCGGCCGTCAGTTCTTCACGTTTCCAATACCCACGGGCCAATCCTTCCCCTGCAATACATAACTCACCTGGTACGCCGACGGGCTGCAATTCCCCATTCGCATTCATGATATAGATTTGCGTATTCGCGATAGGACGTCCAATATTAATGTGCTCCGCATGGGTCAGTTCCTGCACGGTCGACCACACCGTCGTTTCTGTAGGTCCGTACATGTTATAAATGCGAGGACCGTTTATTTCTTGCAGTGCTACGAGCAGCTTGGACGGAAGGGCTTCACCCCCGACCATAATGGCCTTCACGTTTCGCAGCGCGCGGGAACCTGCTTCATGACCCAGCAGCATTTGTAACCGGGATGGGGTCATTTGCAACATCTCAATATGATGATGTGCAATCAATTCACCCAGCGCCTGCGGATTCACCTGATGCTGGCTGTCGCCAAGCACCACCGTCATTCCACCCAACAAGGGCAAGATGGTTTCCAAGACGAAAATATCGAATGAAATAGTCGTGAGTGACAAAATGGTTTGGCTCGCTTCAAAGTCAATGACTTCGCGCATTCCGGTAATAAAGTTGAGGACCGAGCGATGCTGGAGCATAACTCCTTTCGGATTTCCAGTCGAACCCGACGTATAGATGACATAAGCCAAATGCTCTGGGCGGGCAACCGTCTCCAGGTTGCCGCTTTCTCCCTGATACAAGGCTGCATCCTCAAGAAACATGGTATTGGCGATGTAGTGATGTTCTTCTGCCAGATCACGACTGGTCAGAAGCACTGTGGCCTCGCTATCTTCCAGCATGTATGCAATACGAGAGGACGGAAATTCGGGATCAATCGGCACATAAGCACCACCTGCTTTGAGAACAGCCAGGAGACCTACGATCATTTCCACGGAGCGCTGTACCATCAGTCCGACCAGTTTGTCAGGTCCTACTCCTTGTGCTTGAAGCATTCGGGCCAATGAATTTGCCCGTTCATTCAGTTCCCGATAAGTCAGACTCTGATGTCCAAACACCAATGCCACCTGATCTGGCGTATATTCTACCTGTTCCTCGAACAGCTGATGGATCGTCTGTTTGCATGGGAATGCACAAGCGGTGTCATTAAATGCCGCTGTAATCTGCTGCTTTTCCGCCGCTGTGAGTAGTTCCAGTTCTTCAACACGAACATGCGGATTGAGCGAAATTTGCTCCAGTAGGCGTGCAAAATGCCCATACAGACGCTCAATACCTGCTTGATCAAAGCTGAGCGTGTTATACATAAAACGAATCTTGATGCCTTCACCCGGCATAACGACGACGTTCAGATCATAGTTGGTTTCCTCTGTAGACACCACGTTCGAAATCGTAAATTTATCCTGTCCATCACTGCCCAACTGCTCTACCTGCTGCTCCACCGGATAATTTTCAAATATCATAATATGGTTAATTAAATCCTGCTTCTGCTCGGTCAGTGCTTGAATTTCATACAGCGGGAACGCATCGTAGGCATTCGAAGCCAGCGCCTGCCGCTGTGTTCGTTTCATCAGCTCGACAAAGGTTTCACCTGGTTCAGACTGCACGCGCACTGGAATCGTGTTAATGAATAGCCCAATCATGTGCTCCACACCTGGAATATCCCCTGGGCGACCGGATACAACGCTGCCAAACACAACATCCGAACTGTTATTATATTTTTGCAACAAGACGCCCCATACCGTCTGAATCAGCGTGTTGATCGTCACCTGATTTTGCTTCGCCACCCGTTCGATCTGGGCAACCAGCTCTGGCTGGAATTCGCAATCCAGATCTTCAGCAACATATTCCCCGGTGTGCATCGATTTAGGCTGTATTTTTTGCTGCGGGAGCGTAATTTGCTGCTCATAATCTTCCAGATATCTGCTCCAGTACTGCAGGGCCGCTTCACGGTCCTGACGTTCCAGCCATTCAATAAATCGACTGAACGGCGTAACAGGCTCCAGTACGGGCTTATGACCCGCGCGCAGTGCCAGATAGCTGCCGAATACCTCCTGTGTCATAAAGGACAAGCACCAGCCATCCATCAAAATATGATGGAA
>NZ_JANAVN010000027.1:0-25677 GCF_024213565.1 Paenibacillus sp. Lou8.1 | reverse complement strand
CTGCCTCCGAAAGAGTATCGGAAGCAGCTTATAGCCTAGGGGCTTTTTTCAGTGTCTATAAAATGGGGTCTTGACCAGCCGGGATGACTCCGAAAGGCGTCTTTTTTTGGTTTGGCAGCAGCTAATAAAGGACATGATGAACATACATAGCATTCTCGTGCATAAACTCTTAAAAAGCGAATGACAAAAGGAGAGAGCGTATGATGTCCTTTATTTTGGGCTGTGTCATTGTCTATTTACTCGTAGCTGCCAGTAGCGAAAAAGCAGATTCAATTGTGGAGTTAAATGATTCTGTGAAATAAAATTTTTTATTGAAAATCATGCATTTTCTGATAGGATAGAGTTAAATATTGGAATCCCAAAGGAGAATGCATGCTGGAATTTTCATTTGAAATCATCGACGAATCGAAAATTAACATTGTATATCAGTATGGAAGCAGTAGCTTCAATTTTAATTTATTTTTTAACTACGGTGTGTGGACGCTGCATCCTTTTGACGGGATTCTGCTGCAGAACAAGGAAATGTGCCGTCTGATCGTTACGGATCTGTTTAAGAACAAAGATTTTCATGTCATGCTGGCGCGCGAAAATATTTTATTATCAACCTTGCGTACCTCTATTGATCTCAACCCCGAAACTCGGGGAGATCGATATCAGGAACAGGAATTTGATGAGCTGTCTGATTTTGCTGAGACACACAGCTTTGAAGAGGTACTGCAAATCGAGCAGGATTCCGTCCGCGAGCGTATAGATTTCTTCCAAAACATCATTCAAAAAATGTATATGGAAGGATTCGGCCCGGAAGACAATGATTTTAACAAGGTACAAGCTATTCTTCGCATTTATAAAGCTGCACATGACCAACTCGGAGAATTGAGCGACTTTCCCCTGAGAGGCGACGAACGACGCAGATGGTAGACTAGACGGGCTAGGGTATACATCATAGAGGAGCGTGGGGAACATGAGCAGTATTTCTATAACAAAAAAAAGTATAAAAATCAGATTATCTGCATAAACACTGGATTTACAAATGCTATTCAAAGATTAGTTAATCCATTTTACCACTAATTTACTACTTTTGGATGAGTCTTGATACGACGAAATATCCTAGAAAAGTGAAGAACAGTAAAAGATACTTCCATTACGAAAATTGAATATGTAATAGATGGACACTTCAAAATTGGGGTGTCTATTTTTGTGTTCACCATTAAAACAAAGGAAAGGAGATTTGTTTCATTGAATGAACAGGAAATATACGAAGATAAGGTAATGGAATGGATTGACGATCATTTTGTACTAAATGAGATTGAAATTGAAGACTATCCATTTTTTCTTCATGGGAAATTAATTCGTGATAAAAAAGGAGAAACAATGATTGTGTTTTGGTGTGTGATTTATGGACGTGTCGATTATCGTTTTCAAGACACATAAGGAGTGATTGCTCAAGCAGATGTTTTACTCTCGTTCCGCTCTCTGCTACCTGTGTTTCTCTATTGATTTATAAGGAAAATTAAAAACAAGAAAAGAGGTCTGTATTATGGAATTAAAATATGTCATTCCCAACATGGAAAAAACATTTGGCAACTTAGAATATGCAGGAGAAGGAAAGGTTGAACAGCGACGAATCAATGGTCGCATGACGACACTATCTCGCAGTTATAATCTGTATTCTGATATTCAACGAGCAGATGATATTGAGGTCGTTCTCCCTAACGAAGCTGGCGAAAAATTTTTCGAGCATGAGGATAGAATTAAATTAGTTAATGCAAAAATTATCGCAGAAGGCTATAAAATTGGGGATCGTGGTTTTACAAATTATATCTTACATGCTGATGACATGGTAAAAGGATAGGAGGAAAAAAATATGAGATTGGCACAAGGCATTGTTATTGATAAAGCTCTGACATTTGGATTATTAAAGTTTTCCGCCTTACGAAGAGAAGTTTTTCTTCAAAATGAAGATGGTACGGTGTCAACAGAAGTGAAAGAACGAACCTATGATTTAAAATCAAGGGAACAAGGACGCATGATACAAGTAAGCATTCCTGCTTCTGTTCCACTAAAGGATTTTGATTATAACGCAGAAGTAGAATTAATTAATCCAGTGGCAGATACCGTATCTACCGCAACTTTTCGAGGGGCAGACGTAGACTGGTATATAAAGGCTGACGATGTTGTATTGAAAGGACAACAAAAACCTCCTCAAAAGCCGAAAAAAGAGCCACTGGAAAATGAAAAATAGGAATCACTTATGAAAAAAATGCAGCTTATTATCAAAGAAGTATCGAAAGAAGAAGCCATTTGTTTTATTCGACAATATCATTACTCTAAAATTATCCCTAAGTTGTATAAATACTTCTTAGGGATTTTTTCAGAAGAAAAGCTGTTAGGTGTTGTGGAGTTAGGTTGGGGTACACAGCCCTTACAAACCATCCGCAAACTCTTTCCAAACACCAACCTGAAAACGAAAGATTATTTAGAGGTTGGCAAAATGTGTTTTCTACCTGAAATGAATCAAAATAATTATTTTGGCAGTCGCACTCTTTCGGCACCGATGAAGTGGTTGAAACAAACAACATATAGATTTATGTATACATGCCTTCGAAAACGATATATGCGAACAAAAAATCTTTACAGATAGTATGTCTGTTGATGAAATTGTCGAAACCATTTCTAAAATGTCTAACATAGGGCTTGAAAGCGATAAAAGAAAAAGGCTGAAAAAGTGGATTGATAGAACAGCAATCACAATTCGTCATATTCGGAAATAATACTATATTTTTAACGGAGGCTATAATGCAAAAAGTAGATTGGGTGTTATGTCCTGTTTGTAATAACAAGACCCGAATTAGGGTTCGCGATGATACGATACTTGAAAACTTCCCACTATTTTGCCCAAAGTGCAAACAGGAAACACTAATCAATATTAGACAATTAAATGTGTCAGTTATCAAAGAGCCAGACGCAAAGACGCAGAGCCGATAATTTGAGGTTAATATATCTCATATTATCGGCTCCTTTTATAAACAGTATTGCGATAGAAGTTTTTCTCATTCCTTTATAGTCGGCTTAAATTTGCTTCACTAATAATGCCTTTTTCTAGAACAGTAGCTTTATCGCCATACTCTTTAATTAAATGTTTTCCGCCCCAATCACATAGAGAATCTAAAATTGGCTTTAAGCTCCAGCCGTACTCACTTAACTCATATTCTACTTTGGGAGGAATTTGATTATAGATAATACGATTAATAATACCGTCATCCTCTAGTTCACGTAATTGCTGCGTAAGCATTTTCTGAGTAATTTTTGGCATAAGCCGTTTTAATTCACTAGTTCGTTTCTTCCCACGTACTAGGTGGGTTAAGATTACACATTTCCATTTACCGCCAATGACTTCTAATGTTGTCTCGATGGTTATATTGTAATTTTTTTCTTGCAATAGAATCATCTCCTTTTATAGGTACTTTAAAGTACCTATAGTACTTTGAAGTGTCTATAGTACTTTGAAGTGTCTATATTACTTTAAAGTGCGTTCTTCCTTTTGGTGAACCTTTCTATCATAATAACATCTATAAATGGAAGTTCCCAGCATTCATTTTTCATTTATTTAATTATAGAAAATGGAAAGGAAGATATATCATGTCACAGAAAGAAAAAAATAAAAAAGGGAGTTTTATTACGTTATTGGCACTAGCTATTACCGCTTTTGCCATCGGAACAACAGAATTCATTAGTGTGGGGCTTCTACCACTTATATCAGAAGATTTGAATGTCCCTATTACAACTGCTGGGTTAACTGTTTCGCTATATGCTCTCGGAATTACAGTCGGTGCACCAATCCTTACTTCAATCACCTCAGGGATGTCTCGTAAAACGATACTCACTTGGGTGATGGTTGTATTCATTATTGGAAATTTAGTTGCAGGACTATCCACAAGTATTGGTATGTTATTAACAGCACGAATTATCACAGCATTTTCTCATGGGGTGTTTATGTCCATCGGTACATTAATTGCAGCCGACTTAGTAGCACCAAACCGTAAGGCAGGTGCGATTTCTATTGTATTAGCAGGCTTGTCCATTGCGACAGCAACAGGCGTACCTCTTGGAACATTTTTTGGACTTCAATTAGGTTGGAGAACCGCGTTCATGTTTATCGTCGTCATAGGGATTATTGCTTTAGTAGCAAACAGTATTCTTGTACCATCCAACATGGCAAAAGGTGAAAAAGCGAGTATGAAATCTCAATTTCAATTGATTACAAATCCAAGACTTATTTTGGTCTTTACAATCTCAATATTGGGATACGGTGGGACATTTGTTGCGTTTACTTATTTAACACCATTACTCACTGATATTACAGGCTATATGCCAGAAACTGTCGTCATTATCTTAATTATATACGGAATTGCGACTGCTATTGGAAATCTCATTGGTGGGAAATTAGCCAATCAAAATCAAATTAAAGCATTATTTTATATATTCTTGGTGCAATCTGTGATTTTACTTGTCATGTACTTTACCATTCCATTTAAAGTGGCTGGCTTAATCACTGTATTATGCATGGGGCTACTGGCTTTTATGAGTATTTCGGGGTTGCAATCTTATGTCATGATATTAGCCGAACGCTTTGTTCCGTCTGCTGTAAATGTTGCTTCAGCAATTAATATAGCAGCTTTTCAAGCAGGAATAGCTTTAGGTTCATACTTAGGCGGCGTAGTTACGGACTCGATTGGACTTGTTCATACAACTTGGATTGGTGCCGCTATGATTCTTTGTGGTGTTGTTTTATCTGCATGGGGACGTTCTTTGGAGAGTAAAGAAGGCAGGTTAAAAGCAACTTAATATCTTACTACTAGAGATTTTTATTCATAGATGTACTAACCTTGCTTACTAGAACAACCTTATATAGAAGATGTACTTCCATCTTTAAATAACCAATAAGAAGAAACAGCAAATAGTTTAGATAACTTTGATTAATAAGGATAAAAATAACTGAGACAACAAGAGTTTACAGTATGCTAAATATTAGATTCATCTCTATTATGATAGCTTCGACTGGTACATGATTCTTGATGTCTCAGTTAATCGTTCAGAATATACTGATATACAATTTCACTCCTAATATATTTATAATACTTGGAGTGGATTTCAATTAACTATTAAGCATTATATGTATGCAATTACAATCTTTCTTGCATTATTTATACGCTTTATTAAGAACTGGTATTTTGATATTACGTCATAAAAGAATAGTATGGATTGAAAAAATTAGTTATTCATTTCATTAGATTTCTTAATTCCGTCTGTTAAAGATTCTATTAATATTAAGTCTCTTTCTGTAAAGCTATCCATCTGTTCTTCTATCCATCTACGTCTTGCACCTTTAACTGTATTTTTATTAGGCAAGAAAAACTCATCAACAGAAACATTTAATAACGATACAAGATCGTATAATACCTGTATGCTAGGATGCTGCCCTTTATTCTCAATATTCGTTAAATAACGGGAGTCAATTTCTATCAATGTGCCCACCTGTTCTCGGGTTAAACCTTGTTTTTTACGAGCTTCTTTTATCGCAAGTCCGAACGCTCTAAAATCATATTTATCTTCTTTTTTACGCATAATAAATCACCTCTATACATTTTACTGTTCCTGTTAAACAAGAAACAGGTATAGAAAAACGTATAATGTGGTTAATTAATTCCTGTTATGAATATTATTTAAAGAAAATTTACTGGCAGATAGTTTAAAAAAACCGTTATCTGGCAGTACCCTTTTCATGCCTTTTTAAAAGTATATGTCATTCCCAGACGATGGTTTAAATAGCTGTCGTCTCTTTTTTTGTACAGAATTGATAGCTGGTGTATTAATCTTCATTTTTCAAAGAGATGACGGCTTCTAGGAGGTAGTCGTCATGCTACAATATATTATTCGGCAACAATATTTATTATTGGAGATTTTGTCAAAAAAGGTTATTCACTTATATTGGCTAAAAATAGTCTAAAATGTGGTTTTTTAGGACACATAAGGAGAATAAGTAAAACACATGTACAGATTGAACTATCTGTTTATGTGTTTTTTTGTTTACTTAAAAAGAATGCGCAACTAGTACTGACTAAAAAGAATCTAACAAATGTAACTGCAAGAGTTGGATTGGTGCTCGATATTTCAGGATCTATGAGAAGCTTGTACAAAAATGGTACTGTTCAAAAAGTGTTGGAGCGTATTGTTGCAGTAGCGAGTTCTTTGGATGATGATGGTGTACTGGACGTATGGGTGTATGATCACCGTTTTTCACGTTTGCCGTCCGTTATCGAAAATGACGTTGACAACTATGTTGAAAGACATATTCTGTCCAATGATTATTTGCCCAAGTTCGGTCGTAATGATGAGCCACCTGTGATGCGCGATGTTATCGCCAAATACACCAAGGAAGAACCATCTTCTGATCCGGCCTTTGTTATTTTTATTAATGATGGCGGTGTGAAGCGTGGAAAAGGAGATAATATCGACAACGCAGTCATTGATTCGTCAGGAGAGCCGATTTTCTGGCAATTTATCGGTGTGGGTGAATCCGATTTTGGCGTATTAAAGAAGCTGGACAATATAGAGGGCCGTGTGGTAGATAACGCTAACTTCTTCCAAATTCAAGATATCGAATCTATGGAAGACAATGAATTGTACGAACTATTGCTTAACGAGTTCCCATCATGGTTACAGGAAGCGAAGGAAAAGCAGATTTATTAAGGCTACTAAGTGTTGTACTATGAGCCCTTCTCAAAGCTTAATATATAAAAAATGCAAAAAGAGAGAGTTCCGCTAGCAAACGCTTTGCGAAACTCTCTCTTTTCTTTACACACCTCTAAAACGTATAGAAGCTCTACGGCGGTTGCCAGCGGAGCGGGCAGAATTGTTCTGAAGAAGCGAAGCGTTCGCTTTTGTCCTCGGATTTTAACCTTTATAGGTTGTGTACAATAATAAAAATCCGAGGGCGGTGGCGATCGGAAGAACAATCTGCACGCGCAGCGCCCACCAACCGTAAGAAAGCTTTCATACGCCCTAACTAACTTATCCCCATTAATATCATCGAGCTAAGGATAAGCCCCGCCCCACACCCCGAAGTATATACCTTGAGGTGGCGGAACATGGATGTTTTCCAGGCTGACAGAGATTCATCGGAACGTAAACGTTCATTTTCCTCCCGTAATGCCTTGGATTGACGAATGAACAACTGTCTGATGTCGGCAAATCCCCGCAGGAAGAGGGTTAGAAAACCGCTTTGCAGAACGTGGAAGATTGCACCGATCACCAAGCCCAGCAACCCCAACAGGAATAGCAGATTTGCAGTAGCCATGTTTTCACGACCATACAAGAGATGGGGGATGGCGTACAGAAATCCTAAAGTACCGACAATCAGGGCAGTGATCCCGAAACGTAAAATCATTATTTTTCGACCCGTTTCGCAAAGCGCAGGTCTGGGTTCGAACGAGCATCAAATACGATACCTTGAATCTTAGGACTGATTAATGCGGTGTCCGCAGAGAACTGGATCGGAATAATCGGCAGATCTTCCATCAATACGTCTTCTGCCTGGTGGAGCTGTTCAAAGCGTTTTGCCGGATCAAGCTCAAAGGTTGAGGATTCAATCAGTTTGTCATACTCCGGGTTGCTCCAGTTGGTAAAGTTGTTCGAATTTTTGGAAGTATAATGCCCCAATACGCCGAGTGGATCCAGGAAGTTTCCTTCCCAGCCCATACGAGCGATCTGGAAGTTCTTCTGTTTAAAGGTATCAATGTACGTTTTCCATTCCTGATTCTCCAGCGTCACTGCAACGCCCAGGTTCGTTTTCAGCATTTCCTGAATCGCTTCAGCTACTTTTTTATGCTTGTCCGAAGTGTTGTATTTAAAGGTGATCGGTGGCAGCTGGGTCAAACCTTCTTCTTTCAGACCTTCGGCCAGCAATTGTTTCGCTTTCGCAGCGTCAAACTCATAGTATTTTTTCGGTGCTTCATCACGGAAGTCCTTGCCGGATGGCGTTGTTGTTCCGTATGGAACATAACCGTAAGCCGGAGTTTCGCCACCTTTGGTTACGCTGGTAGCCAGTGCTTCGCGGTCAATCGCGTAGGCAATGGCCTGTCTGATTTTATTATTGTCAAACGGCTTTTGTTTTACGTTAAAAGAATAGGTATACACACTGAAAGATGGATGCGACAGGAATTCCTTGTTGCTCTTTTCCTGATCCAGGGTATCTACGGGAAGACTCAAAATCAGATCCAGATCGCCCGTTTTGTACATTTGATAATAAGTTGTGGAGTCTTGAACCATTTTAAAATTAATCGTTGCCATCGTAATGGCATCTTTGTTCCAGAATTGATCGTTTTTCGCCAGCGTAATCTGCTCGTTATGTTTCCATTCCTTGGCTACATACGCACCGTTGCCGACCATTGTGCTCGCTTCTGCTGCCCATTTGTCATTTTTCTCAACAACCGATTGGTTTACTGGCAGATAGGCATGACCCACTGCGATCGTTGGGAAGAAGCTCAGCGGTGATTTCAGCTCAACTACCAGAGTTTTATCATCTTTGGCTGTAACACCCACGTCTTCAATTTTACCTTTGCCTGTGTTGTAAGCTTCGGCACCTTTGATGTAGTAGAGGGCAGAAGGATCGTAGGCAGCTGTTTTCGGATTTAGTACCCGTTTCCAGGAGTATTCAAAATCCTTAGCTGTCAGTGGGTCACCATTCGACCATTTTGCACCGTCACGGATCGTAAAGGTGTAGGTTTTACCGTCAGGAGATACGTCTACTTTGCTGGCAGCGCCTTCTACGATTTTACCGGCCTTATCGTATGTATACAGCCCTTCGTACAAGTTATCAATCACAAAGTAGGACGTTGTATCTGATGCGAAAGCAGGGTCTAGCGTATAAGGCTCTCCACCTGCCAGATTGGCAGTAATTTCTTGCGGGATATCTGCTTGAGGCGCGGCGGACGGGTCGTTGCTTGCTGTTTTGTCCGTATTACCAGAGCATCCAGCCAAAGCCGTTACGGCCAAAAGTAAGATGATCGTCAACCAATGCATTTTTTTCATTGTGGTTTTCCTCCATTACTATGATTAGTTATGCCAAAAATAAGGTACACCGTACCGGGGGTTATTCATCCTCCTTTCCCGCAGGTATGCCGCGTGTGCGCACTTCGATAAAGGAATTGCCGTTTTTCCTGCGGTTAGGCAAGAAGCTGCGGATCATGGTGACACCCCTCCTTGTCCAATTTCGATCTCTACATTGTTAATGTTGTGAGCGCGGGTCAAGTGCATCCTGAAGCCCGTCTCCAAGTGTATTGAACGCCAGCATGGTGAGCGATATCATCAGCCCGGGGAAAAATAGGCGCCACCATTGACCGCTTAAAATAACGCCAAGTGAATCGTTAGCCATCGTCCCCCAGCTGGCCGAAGGAGACTGAATCCCCAGACCGAGAAAGCTCAGGAATGATTCGGCAAAAATAGCCGACGGAATAGTGAACGTCAAATTTACGATAATGATTGCCGCTGCGTTTGGTAGCAAATGTCTGAAGATAATACGCGAATGAGATGTCCCCAAGCTACGGGCTGCTAACACATATTCTTGCTGCTTCAGCTGTAAGATTTGCCCACGCACTACACGGGCCATACCGACCCAGCCAGTAATGGATAATGCAATAATCATCGTGAGCAGTCCCGGCTTCATAATGACGAGCAGCAGAATGATGACCAGCAGATAAGGAATGCTATACAAAATTTCAATAATACGCATGAGAATGCTGTCGATCCTGTCGCCCGTTTTGCCGTGCCCGGCACAATAGCCAGCAATACAGCCGACGAGAATACCAAGTACCAAATCAATGGCGGCAGCGGCAAAGCCGATCATGAGTGAAATTCTAGCTCCGGCCCATGTCCGTGCCCATACGTCCCTCCCCAGATCATCCGTGCCAAACCAATGCTCTTTCGAAGGAGAGAGATTCGTTTTCAAAAGGGATTGATCACTGGGTGCATAGGGAACCATGGAAGGTCCCACAATCGCCAGCACAATAATCATGATTAGTAGGGAAAGCCCCAACAGAGCAAGCTTGTTGTTAAAAAGTCTGCGTAGCCGATCTCGCCAGGGTGATTCTTTGGGTCTGGTCAACGTGGGGGTGGGGATCTGGCTACGATCTACAAGACTGAACAGGCTGTCCTTTTCGACAGTAGGTGCTGCTTTCATGTTAATCTCCTTTGCTGACTAATTTGATTCGTGGATCGACAAGGCGATAGGATATATCAATTAAAAATAAAGTGACGACCAGAATGGCACTGTAAAAAATGGTCGTCCCCATAATCACTGGATAATCCCGGTTAAAGATACTATCTACGAAGTATTTACCGATGCCGGGAATGGCGAATATTTTTTCAACGACAAAGGTACCTGTAATAACGGAAGCGAATAGCGGTCCGATAAAGGAAAGCACCGGAATCAACGCATTACGTAATCCGTGACGAAGGACTACTGCCCAAGAGGACAACCCTTTTGCTTTGGCAGTGCGTATGTACTCCTCATGCATGACCTCCAGCATACTCGTTCGCATAAAGCGGGCGATAACAGCAAGCGGTGAAACAGCGAGAGCCAGCGACGGAAGTACCGTATGCTGCCAGGTTCCCCATGAGGCGACTGGAAGCAGATGCCATTGGACGGCAACATACTTGATTAACAGCGGTGCCAATATGAAGCTGGGTACGGAAATACCAACAATCGCGATAAACATCGAGATATAATCCAGTGGTCGATTATGGTGTAGAGCAGCCAGTGTTCCGAGCGAAATACCGGCAATAATCGCGACCACGATGGATTGAATACCCAGCAATGCAGAAGGTGGAAAACCTCGGGCAATGAGCATATTGACGTCCGTCGTTTTCGATTGAATAGACGGGCCCATGTCCAGCACTAGCAGATTTTTGAGATACAACACATACTGCACAGCGAGCGGCTTGTCCAGATTGTATCTGGCACGCATGTTTTGCAATACCGCTTCCGGAATGGTTTTGGAATCGTTCGAGAACGGATCACCCGGAATGATGTGCATGATGATAAACGTTAAAGTGACGATAATCCACAACGTAATGAACATCGTAAAGAGACGTTTTAAAATGTACATGGGGCTTTATTTCTCCTGTCTATCAAGCTGATTTACATACTATTGCTGTTGAAATTTTAAAATAAATAAAAGTATATAAGAATACTAGGAAATGATAAGACGGTTTAGGTGACATGTCAAGGTAAGGTTTTACATTATAGAACACAGGTCAAATTTTCGTCACAGGTTTTCCATTTATATAAGGCTAAGATTCCGCTTATTTCTCTCGACGAGTATCCTGCGGTATGTTATGATGATACTCTGATAACGTGTTAACGAACTAAAGCGTTTGCCACCTGTTCTTGGATACGGGGGTCACCATTGTTGGAGGGGAATAAGATGAGAAAAGCAGCCATGTTTACGATGTTAATTGGATTGATGATGATCGTGTTGGCCGGATGTTCCGGTGGTAAGGATGACAGTAAATTGATTATTGGAATTGATGATAAATTCGCCCCGATGGGCTTTAGAGATGAAAATAACGAGTTGACCGGTTTTGACATTGATTATGCGAAAGCGGCCGGGGAACAAATGGGTAAACAGGTGGAATTTCAGCCGATTGACTGGTCTGCCAAAGAATCCGAGCTGAACAGCGGACGTATTGATCTCATTTGGAATGGATACACCATTACGGATGAGCGTAAGGAAAAAGTGCTGTTCACAAAGCCATATCTGAAAAACAGTCAGGTGATTGTCATTCCGGCTACTTCCAGTCTTTCCAAGCTGGCTGATCTGACGGGCAAAACGGTCGGACTCCAGACGCTGTCTTCAGCAGCCGATGCATTGGATGCAAATCCGATCAAAAGTAAATTGAAGCCTGTGTCCGAGTACCCGGATAATGTTCTGGCTTTGACGGACTTGAAAACCGGACGTCTGGATGCGGTTGTCATTGATGAGGTCGTTGCCAAGTATTATATGTCGAAGGAACAAGGGACGTATAAGCTGCTTGATGAATCATTGGCCCCTGAGGAATACGGCATCGGCGTGAAAAAAGGAAATGAAGAGCTGTTGACGCAGCTGCAATCTGCTTTGGATGAGCTGCACAAGAACGGAAAAGCTGCTGAAATTTCGAAAAAGTGGTTTGGTGAAGATAAAGTATTAAATTAATATGTAGTGTATTGAACTAAGGGTTTAGGAGTCGAAGGTCATGAGTATGGAATATATTTTACGAATTATGAAGCCTATGCTTGAAGGGGCACAGATGACGGTTATTTTATTTTTCATCACGCTCATCTTGTCTATTCCATTGGGTTTTATCGTTACGTTGCTGGCCAAAAGCCGGATTAAGCCAATCGCCTGGCTGATGCATACGTACATTTATGTTATACGCGGTACGCCGCTATTGCTGCAATTATTGTTCTTTTGTTTTGGTCTGCCGATGTTGCCTGTCATTGGGGAGTATCTGGTATTGGACCGGACAACGGCTGCGGTACTGGCGTTTGTACTGAATTATGCGGCTTATTTTGCAGAAATTTTTAGAGGCGGGATGTTGTCGATTGATAAAGGGCAATACGAGGCTTCGCAAGTGCTGGGCTTGAGCAAGTCGCAGACGCTGATTAGAGTCATTGTGCCGCAAATGGTACGGATTGCTTTGCCTGCGGTGACCAATGAAGCGACAACACTGGTAAAAGATACGGCACTACTGTATGCAGTAGCGGTACCGGAACTGCTACATTTTGCGAATACGGCTGTAAACCGTGATTTCTCGATTGTACCTTATGTTGTAGCGGCGGTTATTTATTTGTTGTTAGCTTTGGTGCTGACGCTATTCTTCAGGGCGCTGGAAAAACGTTTTAAATTCGAGTAAAAGGAATGTCGGGATATGAATACTAATGCAATAGAAGTAACCGATTTGAAAAAATCGTTCGGCAAGCTCGACGTTCTGAAAAGAGTGAGCTTTAACGTTAAAGCGGGCGAGGTTGTAGCCGTCATTGGTCCTTCAGGTTCAGGAAAAAGTACCATGCTCCGTAGTTTGGTACACCTGGAAGATGTGACGGGCGGGACGATCCGCATTCATGATAAAGCACTGGTGGAAAACGGTCAGTACGCTCCGGCAGGTGACATTAAGGGCATTACTACCGGTATGGGCATGGTGTTCCAGCATTTTAATCTGTTCCCTCACTTGACGGTGCAGGATAATCTGGAGCTGGCTCCGAAGCTGGTGAAGAAGGTGAGCAAGGCTGAGCTACGTCGCCAAAGCGCTGAGTTGCTGGCTAAAGTCGGATTAGCAGATAAAGCAGATGCGTATCCATCCCGACTGTCGGGAGGACAGAAGCAGCGCGTGGCGATTGCCCGGGCAATGATGATGAACCCTGATATTTTACTGTTTGATGAGCCGACCTCGGCCCTTGATCCCGAACTGACGGGTGAGGTGCTGCGAGTTATCAAAAAGCTGGCTGAGGAACATATGACGATGGTCATCGTGACCCACGAGATGAACTTTGCGAGAGATGTGGCGGATCGTGTCATTTTTATGGATAATGGCGAAATTGCAGAATCCGGTACACCAGAGCAGATTTTTGGCAATCCTCAGCTGGAGCGGACGAAGGTGTTTTTGAATCGGGTGGGGGATTAAAAATATAGTTGCTTGTTAGAGTGTGTGTCCGTGGCAATATGTTTTTAAGCAGGAAGTATGAGGGAAGAATAAAAGCAAGGGAGATGGCAAACGCCATCTCCTTTTTGTAGTTATAGAGTATGCGAACTGTGTAGCCACATTTGGGCAATATGTAGATTGAGGTTCGTATACAGATTTATTATTTTTAATCTTTACATACCTACCGAAGGTATGTAAAATGAAAGATACCTACCGAAGGTAGGTTTTGAATGATGAGAGGATGAGTCGATCATGAATAAATCTCGCAACGAAATCATCTTTACGCTAATCATTAATATCGTATTGCCTTATTTGGCTTATCGCCTGCTAATTCCGCATACGAGCAGTGTGGTGGCTCTGTCTATCGCTGCTCTTGTACCACTATGCGACTCGCTCTACAATCTTATAAGGACGCGCAAAGCAGATGTGTTCTCTGGCTTTATCTTTCTTGGTCTGATTCTTGGCGTCGTGGCCGTTCTCTTGGGCGGTGACGAACGCTTCATTCTGCTACGGGAGTCTTATGTGACCGGTATTATGGGGTTGGTGTTTCTAGGTTCGCTGCTCTTTGGTCGACCATTAATTTATTATTTTGCCGAAAGATTCACAGGCCATAATCCTCAGATGAACGATAAATGGGAGAAACTTCCGCGCTATCGCTTTAACTTCCGCCTAATAACGGCGGTGTGGGGACTCAGCCTGCTGCTGGAAGCCTTCATCAAAGTAGTGCTGGTATATTCGCTGTCCATACCGACCTTTCTGGTCGTATCGCCGTTCTTCACCTACGGGCTTATTGGTTTGACGATCTGGTGGAATATAGGTTTCATTAAACGAATAAAAAGACAGACAAACGGGAGGTAAAAGATTATGCAAGATAAAGCGATGAACGACAGTCTAAAAAAGCTGCTTGAGATTGCAGAAAAGATGATTATGGAGAAAGGCTGTCGGGCGACGACACTACAGGATATTGCGGATCGCAGCGGACTGACTAAAGGAGCCATTTACCATTATGTCAAAAGCAAAGATGAATTGTTCGGTATGATTCTGGAGGCGGGAATGGAGAAAACCAATCAGCGTTTTTTTGAATCTGTCGCCCGGACTCCCGCAGGACCAGAAGGAATCAAGTCCCCTCTTAACACCTTAACCGAACGGTTTCGTAACATCGGTAGTGGGGACAGCGCTGCCAGCCTGATTTTTATTTATCTACTCAGCCAACAGGATAAGCCCGCCGTGGCTGGCATTCTGAAACGTTATCATGAAGCATCTATCCTCACAGCCAAAACGTGGATCGAAGTCGGACAGCAGAATGGAGCTATCCCTGTTTCAATCGATGCGGACAGGACAGCTCGGATGTTCACCGTGTTCAAGAACGGACTGCAAGTTCAGCATAACATAGTGACCGATGGCGATAAAATCAACGAACTGGAAATTTATGAGTTCTTGATGAATGCGCTGGGCGCAGGAAGAGGCTAGGCAGCCCCTCCATTCGTCTGAAATTCTCTTAAAGTACTCCATTCGTTCAGCTATCCCTGGATTTTACCTTTAAGTTTATATTCTACTGAGGAGAAATCTAGGGATAACAGCGATCGGAAGAACAATCTGCATGCGTAGCGGGCTCACCACCATAACTCCTCCATCATCTATCTATTAGGATCAACAATTTCTTTGTCCTCGCTAAATACTTCAATCATCGTTAATGCCCCCGCCCGGTACCCGTGAATGAATGCTGCTGGTAATTTGCTTTTCAACATCTCCATGAGATCACTAATTTTTTGATTCACTTTTTGAGATTCAGGGTCGGTTGAATTTATCTGTTCACTAGGACGCCATTTCCCATAATACATATCCTCCAAAATCATTTTTTATCAAACCTCCTATGAAAAGTTAAGTGTTTGTCCTCACGTGAATCGAGATTTCCCATTAATCACCCAAGCACATTTTACTGCATGTGATGGATGCATATTGATATTTATGCGTTATTTGCATAAATTTTTTTTTAGTATATAAGCTGAGTCAAAAATGTACATGAGGCGCCACTAGGCTGTCGGGTGGTGCTTCCCATCGCTGTAATACTGGAATTATTCTATAAAATTCAAAGAAAGCTAAACATAATAGAGTTAAAGCTTTAATTTGCTAGGTTTATATGCAAACGCTATTATTCTATAATTTCACTCAGAAAGGAGGTTAAAGTAAAAAAATACGGAATATGGAACGTATAGGTGATATACTGCAAAGAGACCAACCAACAAGCAAGTGTAGGGACAAACACAAAAATTTTAGGAGGTAGAGTATGTTTAATTTTAGTAAGAAAATGATGACGGTAGTTCTTGCAGCTTCCATGAGTTTTGGGTTGTTTGCAACAACCTCAAGTGCAGCGACAGACTATTGGCAAAATTGGACCGATGGCGGTGGGACGGTCAATGCTGTTAATGGATCAGGCGGTAATTACAGCGTAACATGGAAGGATACCGGGAATTTTGTTGTCGGCAAAGGCTGGACTACTGGATCGCCAAACAGAACGATCAACTACAATGCCGGTGTCTGGGCGCCGTCCGGTAATGGATATTTGGCTCTCTACGGGTGGACGAGAAACTCACTCATCGAATATTACGTCGTTGATAGCTGGGGTACTTATCGACCTACCGGAACGTATAAAGGTACGGTGACCAGTGATGGGGGCACATATGATATCTACACAACAATGCGATACGACGCACCTTCCATTGAAGGCGAAAAAACGACGTTTATTCAGTACTGGAGTGTTCGACAGTCGAAGAGACCGACCGGGGGCAACTCCACAATCACTTTCAGCAACCACGTGAAAGCATGGGCGAGCAAAGGAATGAATCTGGGAAGTAACTGGTCTTACCAGGTGTTGGCGACAGAGGGGTATCAGAGTAGCGGGAGCTCTAACGTAACGGTGTGGTAACCACTCAACTGCAAGCTGTTCAACGAACAGGCGCGGTTGGGACTGTCTCACGGGATAAGCGGGTTTTGAGAGCTGTCTGATAGATAGGGTTTAAATGAATCGATCATGGAGGACTCACCGAGCCCTAAGTATTGTAGACAGGCCGATGACCGTTCCCCTCCAGTCTATCCGTCAGTGCGGATGCGTTGAAGGCCGTTTCCTGCCAGGTGAACGGCCTTCGACGCTGCTGGAGGCGAGTTGCAGGCCATCACGGCCTACTATTTTTCCTATCAGCTTAAAGGATATCTATCCATGAGAAAGCTATTAATGTTTATTTTAATAGCGACAATAAGAATGATAACGATAATATAAAATGGACAGCAACGATCAACGAGGGAGCTAACAGTTACCGATTGCCTACAGAAGTGGAGTGGGAATATGCTGCAGGCAGAGGTCAGGCGAGCAAGGGCTACACATACAGCGGAAGCAATAATGCCGACGAGGTCGCATGGTATTGGAAAAATGCCGGAGACAAGTACTTATCTGGAGACTGGAACTGGCCTATCATCGAGAGCAACAATAATAAAACAAAATCGATCGGTACCCAGAAACCCAACGAGTTAGGAATTTACGATATGTCCGGCAACGTCAGCAACAACGAGATATCTTTCCGAGGTAAGTTCGATGCGAATGGCTCTGGTCCCGATCAAGGGTTTCGTATAGCTCGTAGAGAATAGTCGGAACAAGGCACAACAAATGAAGGTTAAACTAACGGGCAGTTTAGGTTAATACAGTTCTAGCCCACCGAGAAGACAGGGTCGGGGAGTGTCCTTATCCTGCCTTCTTGCATGTTATATGTTTTCTACTGTACTAAATTATCCAAATCCGGCTGCAATTTGGTCCGCAGAACATACAGCATGATGGCACCAACAAGGAACGCGACGGCATCCGAAATGACAAGCGACCAGACCACCCCGTGGAATCCGTTCATTCGATTAGCAATATACAACATAGGAATCAGAGTAACTCCTTGAATAACTGACATAATAAACGCGGCGGTTCCTTGCGCTGTTGCTTGAAAGATACCCGTAAACAGCGAGGTCATTCCTGTAATGAATAAGGATAAGAACGTCACATGTAGAATGTAGCTACCCATTTCAATTAATTGTGGGTCACTCGTAAATAAACCAATTAAGTGGTCGGAAATCAGATAGACGATAACACCGAACACGATTGCTAACGTCACAATAGCTTTGATTGTAAATCCAATGGTATGTTTCATGCGTAATTTATTTGCTGTAAAAGAGAAGGCAATCAATGGCACAACTCCCTCGCATAAGCCCATCAGAATAAACTCAGGAAATTGCAATAGGCGTGATGAAATTCCGTAAGCCGCTACGGCCTGATCCCCATAATCGACAAGAAAATGGTTAAAGATGAGCGACATTGCACCCAAGAAGATACTCATAACAAAGACGGGAACTCCGATTTTGAATACATTGCTCAGAATATCCGCGGTAGCTTTAAACCATTTTACGGAGACAGTTAAGAATTGGCTCTTATATCCCATATAGAAGGCGTAGAATGCACTCGCAACCAAGTTAGAGATGACCGTAGCAGACGCAACGCCGATCACGCCCCAATGGAAGACGAAGATGACTAGCGCGTCGAGAATAATATTCACGACAACACTGAGAATCATACCGATCATCGACGTGATTGCTGCACCCTCGGAGCGCACAATATTCTCCAGCGTGAAGAATAATACGACGAATGGTGAACCAATAAGCATAATCGTGACATAGTCCTTCGTGAATCCGAAGGAGCTAGTTGTTGCCCCGAGGCCATGAACGATTGGATCGATCAACGGGAGACCGACCGCCATCACGATAAGACCGAGAACTAAACTGCTGTAAAAGGCGAATGAAGACACATGCTTCACATCGTCATATTTTTTTTCTCCCAGCAAACGGGAGATGAATGTGCCACTACCCATGCCTATCAAGTTGCCTAGTGCCATAATGATCGCGAATAACGGCAAGGTTAGTGCGAGTGCGGTTAACATGGCAGTATTGCCCAGTGTACCAAGGAAATAGGCATTTAAGATGGAATAGATGACATTCATTGACGTACCTAGCATCATCGGTACAGCGAAGTGAGCTACGGCTTTTGCGACCGGTGCTTTTTCAAAGTAATGGAGGTTTTCTGCATCCATGCGAGTCACTACTTTCTTTATTTATTTTGTCCTTTAGTCTAACACTGTTAGGTTGTGCCTTACAGTGTTAGATGATATCATGAACCTATGAACCTGTAAAGCATAAACTTACACTGTTAGATAAAAGGGCGGATACCGATGAAAAAAAAGCAGCCTCAAATTTCGGAGGATAAGATTTTGGAAGCCTCGTGGGAGCTTCTTGGAGAGGAGGGTATCGAGAAATTCAGTATGAGACGATTGGCCGACCGGCTAGGGATTCAGGCTCCCTCTTTGTACTGGTACTTCAAGAGCAAGCAGAATCTCTATCAGCGCTTGGCCAACCAGGTATCGAAAATGATTCTGGAGGAGTTTCATTCCGAGGGGGACTGGAAGGAGCAGCTGACGGGGCTTGCGGTAACGATGCGGAGTGTGCTCTACCGGTACCCCTGCTCCACGCAGCTCATGATGATGACGCTGCCCCACGAACCGGACATCATCCGGTTCACCAACCGTATGCTGCTCTGCGTGGAGTCGACACCGCTTGAGCAAGAGCAGAAAATACAAGTGGTTACTACGCTTGTGAACTATGTCTCCTACTTCGTCCTAGACGATTATCAGCATGAGCGTAATGTCTCCGCTATCCTCAAGGACCAGGGAGCGCTTCCGGGTGAGGAGATGATTCACCTTCTGAATTCCATGAGCGAGACAGAAGTGGGACTATTCCGGAGGATGTTCACGAACGGGCTGTTCGAGCTGATGGGGACCGACGGAGCGTTTGAGTTCGGATTGAAGCTGATTCTGTTGGGGGTTGAGCAGGTGATAAAGGAGCAGGAAAGTAGTATGTAAAAACCGCCCATCCGGTTATTGGATGGGCGGTTTCAATTAGGTTACGTTTACCCTAAATTGTTAGTGAATTTATAATTTTCTGTCTGTCTTTTGTCCTTTGTAAACGTGATTTACTTGTATTAATCATCAAGACAGGAAATATGTATCTTCAACTCAATTACTAAGCATAAAATCAAAAGAAGCATTTATAAAGTTGATGTTATTGTCATATAAAATAATGATAGATTAACTAGTACTGGAGTACATTACAGAAAAGAGAACTTTATCACCGATTTTTTTAGCACGTAATAGCGAAGAATTCGCTTTTGATATCCGCCGCTATTCAACTAAAGGGCAGTTATTCAAAGTGACTTCATATCAATGTAAGTTTTACCCGCTCAAGGATTTTGGTGTTTTAAGTCTTGTAAGAACTTTTGATTTACGCAAAGTAGCTCTCCAAGCCGCAAATCACGCGGCATTCAATGAGATATTGTTTTTTTTCGATGTGGATATCTTTTTTAATATAGACTGTATGTTCAGTCATGATTAAAATGCTAATCAAGAAAATATTACCTCGCTGGGGAGGGGAACAAGGTGGAACTTTTTTACGAAATCGAAGGGAATGGAGTCCCTATAGTCATGATTCACTCGGGAGGTGTCGACTCAAGGGTATGGAGATATATGGTGCCTGAATTGGCAAAATCATTCAAGGTCATTACCTTCGATGGTCGAGGAACCGGCCGCTCGCCTGCTATGCAAGAGCCGACTTCACTTGTGGAGGATTTGCGCAAACTTCTCGAACATCTCGGACTGGATCTTGTCACACTTGTTGGCCATTCCATCGGTGGGCAAGTCGCGACTGATTTTGCGTTATCATATCCTTCTATGGTTGTGCGGCTAGTGGTGATTGCCCCTTCATTAACGGGGTTTGCATATTCGCAAGAATTTACCAATTATATAGCATCGGTGAATGCGGCCGCTCCCAATATTTCAAAACTTGTAGAGTTGTCTTTAGCCGGACCGATCTATCGGGCTACGATGGCTAGCCCCCACCGGAGATTTCTGAGTGAAATGCATACTCACTACATGACAAGGGTATTTACCGAGTGGAGGAGCTTTGATGTCCTTTGGCCAGAGCCGCCTTCGATTGAACGTTTAGAGAACATTACAGCGAGTACGTTATTTATACAAGGAACCATAGAATGGCCGGATATGTATAATATCGCCGAGTACTTCAAGCGTGTACCTGAGATTAGGTTTGCCGAAATCAAAGGAGCTGATCATATGCTTGTCCTTACTCATGCGGAAGAACTAGCAACTAGCATCCGACAGTTTTGTCACAGGAACCATACGTGAATAGATTGGGTATCTCTTGAATAAAAGTATTATAATGGGGTGATGAGAAGTTTTCACTTCTGAAACTGGATTCTTTGATCGAATCATTTTAAAGAAAGAAAACGAACACCAGATGAATTGGAACGCAACCCTCATTCAAGGGGATCTCGAGGAAGAAGTTTTGAACCTTAAAGAGCAACTTGGAAGAAACATCTTGGTGCTTGGAAGAGGCAAGTTAGTTAGGACGCTGATGAAGCATGATCTCGTCGACGAGTTTCGGATCATGATCTTTCTGTTTATACGGGGGAGTGGAAAGCGTTTGTTTACAGATAACATCAACACGATGTCCCTTAAGCACGTCTATACCAAGACCTTACATTCGGGAGCAGTTGAATTGACGTACCTTCCATCAAAAGAAGATAACGTTTTTCACCAAGGCTCAGACTGATAAAAACAAAGTCTGAGCCTGCCGCTGTTTTATATTGGAGCCAGTCTTATAATTATAATCCGGAGCCTGACGGTAAACTATACCCAGCTACCCTGCATCCCACAGACGGTTCTTGCGAGCTGTTATTCTGAAAATAAAGCATCCGTTGCAACCGGCTGAAGGATAGGCAGTGGCTGAAGGGAGATGGTCCGGTCGAGATGAACAAACGCATCATAACGATCCGCCATGCTGGAAGGCACGTAATTGCCGAATCGCTCATGAGAAGGCTCATATACAACACCGATGGCACGGTGGCCAATGACCGTATGCAGCATGGAAGATGCATCGGAGAGCATTACCACGCCATTCCGGCCGCCTCCCGCCCGGTGCATGCAATACTCCCAGCTTCCTGGCTGTCCAGGCGGCACGGTCATTTTCTCAACCGGAGCTCCCCAAGCTCTTCCGGCCAGTACCTCACCCTGATAGGTCCCGAAGCCAACAGCAAACACACGATGTTCTGGATCCTCCCGCAGCAGCTGACCCACATTGACCATGCCATCAGCCATCATATCCGTTGCCCGCGCATCACCGATATGCGTATTATGCTCCCAGACAATAGCCTTTGCCGAGGCGCCGTAATAGGACATGATTCGCTTCAGTGATTCAACCATATGTCTGTCCCGTATATTCCAGGACTGCGGGCCTCCCTGGACCATCGTACGATAATAGGCCTCCGAACTCGAAGTGACGAGCATGTTCACCTCCGCATTCAGCTCTTCCTCACTTCCCGGATACGTCATGCGCCGGCTCTGAATCTGCTTCAGTAGCTCAACCACTTCTTTCTCACAGCTCTCCGAGAGCAATCCTGCCGCAATGCCATAAGCCTGATGGTCCCTGCTATATGGATCAAAACAGGCATATGTCCTGCGGGCCTGTTCCAGCTGGGGAGACTTGGTCTCCTCCAAATAACCGATGATTGCCTCCATCGATTCCCATAACGAGTACATATCGATGCCATAAAATCCAACCTTGGGACAGCCACTGCCGCCCCCTTGATTCACCTCATTGTAATCCTTCAGCCACTCCGCGAAATCACGAATATCCGTATTCGCCCACATCCAGGTCGGCCAGCGAGTAAAATCACCCAGTGCATCGGTTGCCGAAGAATCGGCCCCCTCCATCCCTTTAACATACCGGTTCAATCGATAAGCAGAGGGCCAGTCTCCTTCCACGCCGATAATGTTAAATCCCTTGCTTGCAATTAGCTTCTTCGAAAGCTCGGCCCGAACTCGGTAAAAATCAGATGTCCCATGGCTCGCTTCGCCAAGCAGCACAATATCTGCCTCTCCAATGGCCTTAACTATGCGGTCTAGATTCTCCATTCCGTCCAATGGGATAAATAAGGCATTCAGCTCTTTCAAATATGCATTCTGCTCTGATAGATTATCATTAAAATTCATGAATTTGTTCCCTCCTTTAGACGGTATGAGTGAATTATTTCCGATTTGTCCATTCATTAACCCAAAACAGGCCTCCCTTAGTGATAAGCCCAGGTAAGTCTGGTCGGGGCAAAATTTGAATTGATCTAACGGACACGATAGCTTAATAAACAACTAAGACACGGCTACCGGCATGGATCGGCCATGTTCTACTAACGGGCAAGATAGCGTGACGAAGTAATCTCGATAAATAAATAGAGGCACAGCTGATTCAGAAAATCGGATGCCATTTGCATTAGTCTAAAAACCATTCAAATAAAATCGGATATGCTTTTTCGGTTACATGGGGAACGCTTAAAAAGAGAGGATCGCGTTGAAACAGCGAAAGACCTGTTTGTATTCTCGGACCAGTTGGAAAATAACCTTGCGCTTCGGAAAGTGATATGGTGTTGAGAAATTGGAAATCATAACAAAAGGCTGAAGTAATTAAGATAATTGTAAAACGTTGAGGATAAGGAAGGTTACTAAAGTCCTCCACGGCGAAAAAGATGCCCGATTTTTAGCATAGTACCACAGCAGTTCAAGGGATATCATTAAGATGTGCGCAAAAAAGGAGGAGAAATATAATGTCCGTTGAACGTTTTCATATTCACATTGCAGATGAAGTCCTTGATGATTTGAAAAGAAGATTACACCACATCCGCTGGCCGGATCAATTGGAAAACTCAGGCTGGGATCGAGGTGTTGATTTAACTTATTTAAAATCCCTTGTTTCGTATTGGCGAGAACAGTATGATTGGCGCGAACAAGAATCTCAGTTAAACCGTTTTTCCCAGTTTCGCTGCAACATCAATGGAATTGATGTGCACTTTGTTCATGAGTACGGAAAGGGTCCCAATCCCATGCCCATTATTCTAACCCACGGATGGCCAGATAGTTACCTTAGATATCAGAAGATTATTCCTCTTCTTACAGATCCAGCTAGCTATGGAGGTGATCCTAAGGATTCTTTCGATGTCATTGTCCCTTCATTACCTGGTTTTGCGTTCTCTAGCTCTCCTGACCATCCTGGTGTCAACAATTATCAGGTTTCCGAGATGTGGGCTAAATTAATGACAAAAGAATTAGGATACGATAAGTTTGCTGCAGCAGGTGGGGATATAGGTTCCGGAGTTACGAGATATCTGGCATCGAATCATCCTGAACTTTTATTCGGGATTCACCTAACAGATATTGGTATCATAAGAGATATACTTACGTCCCATGAGCAGGTAAAACTTTCAGAGGAAGAACTTCAATACAAGAAAAGAGCATTAGAATGGCTTTCTCTAGAGGGAGGGTACATGTCGATACAATCGACACGTCCACAGACTCTTGCGTATGGACTTTCTGATTCACCAGCAGGCTTAGCCGGTTGGATTATTGAAAAATTCCGAGCTTGGAGTGATTGTGGAGGTGACCTCCGTCAAAGATTTAGCGAAGATGAACTCATTACGCATATCATGGTTTATTGGCTTACTAACACAATCGGGTCGTCAACGCAGATGTATTACGAAAATTCACATTCTCTGCCGTCATTAGGCTATATAAAAGTACCAACTGGGGTTGCATTATTCCCAGCAGATATAGTATTACCACCAAAAGACTGGGCAGTACGTAATTTAAATATAACTCGCTGGACTACCATGGCTCGTGGTGGACATTTTACGGCCATGGAAGAGCCAGAGCTTTTAGCCCAAGAAATTCGTACCTTCTACAAGCCTTATAGAGTGGAATAGTGAGTGTTTATGATGGAGCAGATATCTTAGAATAATATTCAAGAGCGAAAAGACTTTTTGAGTATGTGCGAACAACCAATTGATTTCAGCGTTTGTTTGATGAAAAAGCTACGGATAAAATCTTTTATTCGAATGCTATTAAAAGGTATTTCAAATAATTTGATACGCTAACGGGTACATTAGTTGAAACAAAAAGGTTGCCGTGGCAGCCTTTTTTATTTTATGTTAGGTCTAGTAGGACCAACTTAGCAGCTGAGGCCGATTGGATCAATAAATCTGCCTTAAATGATGTGGGTTAGTATCCATTATTAAAGGCGGATTCACGAAATTCAATATAAGGCTCCTTAACGTTGAAAACCGTGTTTGCTGGCGATACCTCAATAATATAAAAAATTACAATTCATTCTCGTTCCTAAAAGCATGCTTATAGGAACGAGAATGAATTAGTCTATTTCACGTCCCCAAATGTGTATAAATAATTATTGGAACGTTTCAGTATTAATGGAAAGGGGATGCATCATATAGTAGATATGGCTTATGTTTGTGTGTCGGTCGGCCAAATACCAGGCTACTTTCGACGCTACTGTTGATCAAGAGCATGATGCCCAAAAAGTCGTCACAAGATATCTAACTGCTATTCATGAAAAGCATTTATCGGATGCAGTAGATATGGTCAAAGATTCACGGTACCTTTAATGAAGAAAAACAAATTCGAAAGTATAAGCAGTACAGTAATAGAACTGATTTTGATAACTTGGTTATTAATTGGTGTAATTTACCTGTAGTAATCAGCAAATTTAAATGATATATTATGTATCCGGCCGTAAGATAGGCTGTGATGTAATAGTTAGATGGACTTCAAAAATTCAAAGGATTACCTACGAGGTATTATTTACCAGTAGCATGAATCGTCGAAGTATGATATATTATTAATCCGGGCGTTGATAAGGCCGGAAATGATTGATCTTTGAAAACTGAACAACGAGTGAGTAAAACGATTTTGTTCGCAAAATCAAACAAGAGATATTTTATCTCGT
>NZ_JANAVN010000026.1:0-27376 GCF_024213565.1 Paenibacillus sp. Lou8.1 | reverse complement strand
GAACACGACCGTTAAGCCCTCCAGCGCCGATGGTACTTGGACCGCAGGGTCCTGGGAGAGTAGGACGTCGCCAAGCACGATAAAAGAGAGCACAGCCTTAATGGGCTGTGCTCTCTTTTATCTTCTCGGAATTAGATATTTAAACAGTTTAAAAATAGGATATGGAAACTAAGAAGGAATAACATAGAAGTAACCTAGTCCTGACGAAGAGTAGGCTTGATGGATGACGTAGTTCTTACATTGAAATAACAAAAACGGAACATGTATTAAAAATGCTTCGGCCATACCCTGCTGGATTAATGAACTCGTATCCCGTTTTCTAAAGCTGTAGGGAATGTTCGCCATACAGACGCAAGTTTAATTGAAGAAATTCCTCTTAACTCAAAGTGAACTGTTAGCCTAAAGAGTGCTATTATATGTATGAGCATGGATATGTACTACGTCCATATGAAATAAAAGTAATCATAACAGAATGCTGGATTATTATGCTTGTTCCTGAAGATATGTCTCTGAAAGGTTTTAAGATATTTATTTTATGGGTGCTAACAAGGACAAAGTGAGAAATCAGCTTGCTAAAGCGACGATAAGTGAAGTATCTTGGAGCTTGTTCCGTTCGATGCTTGAGTACAGGGCGAACTGGTAAGGACGTGATCTGATTATTGCACCCAAAGCTAGTAGACAATTATGCTCATGTTGCGGTTACAAAAATGCAGACGTGAAGAATCTTGGCTTGCGTGAATGGACTTGTCCCAGCTGTAATGTACATCATGATCGGGACGTGAACGCTGCCAATAATCTACTGAAACTCGCATTGTAATTGCATCTATTGGGTTAGAGACTAACCTGTAAACTTGGAGTGGCGTGTAGTTCACTAAGTCATTAGATGAACAAATATAATTTTAAAGATAAACTTGAACAAATGAAATGCCGCATATAGTGTAAAGTAACCCGCTGTATTAAGGATTCAGTTCGGTTTCTAAGGATAAAAATTACTTTGCATGTTGCTATTTATGAGCAAATTTATTTGCTCCGACTACGCGGATGAGACACTCGCGCGTACCCGCTTAGGGGCTCTTACGGGTGGTGAATAATTCCATTCCTATCTCGCAGGGAGATGATCTCTGCCGTTGCCACTATTATGTTAATAACGTGAATCGGCCTTGATTATTCAAGGCCGATTCTTTAGTTTAGGGGAAATGTTATGTACTTATCTGTTCATGAACTCATAGATTTAGAAGAGCTTCCTTCAGAAGAGCAATTGACGCTGCAGACCATTGCACAATTTTATGAGGAACACCTTTGTAACTTAATTTTTCATTATAAAATTCGTCATAAAAAGCGTGCCATCAGGTTGCATTTTAGAACTTTTGATCTTCCTCATGTGGTTCGCTGTAGACCCGGCTGCACAGGGCAAGGGTACGGGAGAAAACGAATTGGATAGAACACACGATTATTCGTGATCAGTTGGGTGCCCCTACGGTGATACTAGCGACAGCGGAGAAGCATCCATATCTGCTATCCATGTACGAGCGTTGGGAATATGAACGTATCTATGCTTTTGATCACGGAACAGGGGATGGGACGATGCATTTACTGCGTAAAGTGGTGAATCCTGAATTATTTGATACCTACATTCGTGAACGGCTAACCATAAATAGACCCGATCACCAAGAACGGACGAAGCAGATTCGTTCGCCGAAAGGGGGTTGGATAAAGCCACGAACTTTCACGAAAAGGACATCCGCAGCTTCGTGTGGAACGACTGCAACGCGTTACAATTTGGTTTGTCAAGCACCAGATATAGCACAAATTCCGTTTCTTACACTTACTACACAGAAATTTTTACAAAAATTCATTAAAAATTACAAACAATGCCTGATTTTTAGACAAAAAAGGGCATGGTTTGTGTGTATAATATATTTATACATTATATCGACATACTTTAATTTACTTTTATGTTTATATTGAAATAAAACCATTCATATATCGCATTTTTTTCTTATTAAAGGAATTTAAAAATATATTGACATTTTTCGAGTCCATATCTATTATATAAATAAAATATTTCTCATTTAATACTTACATCGAAAAACATCCTGTATAACCCCAACAATTTCTCATCACATTCATCTATGATGCTGAATTTTAGGTTCCAAGCCTGAAATTCTAGTATACCTCAAGGTTTTTACACTTCCAAGTCTACTCACACACCTGACTTTTGATCACAATCACACCACGAACGAAACCCTATTACCAATTCACTGCCATATGTCGATTACTGTTTTTTGGCAATCGAGTTCGTTGTTTTTTACTGTATTTTTCTCTACTTCTTAATGTCACCATATATATGTATTCATACATAAAATGTGATTTTTTTTGTTTATCCATATTTTTTTTGTGGAAAGGGGTTTGATATGAATCGCATGGCTTTGGTTTTTCCTGGGCAAGGCTCTCAGTATGTAGGAATGGGGGCTACGTGGCATAGCGGCTTTGCAGAAGCGGATCGCTTGTTCGAAGAGGCTGCTGATATTTTGGGATATGATCTGAAAGCTTTATGCATGGCAGGTCCGATGACCCAGCTATCCAGAACATTCTATACTCAGCCCGCACTTCTCACGATCAGTGTCATTGCATTCCGGCGTTATATGCATGAAATCGGAATTATCCCTGAATTTTCAGCAGGTCATAGCCTGGGTGAATATTCAGCTCTGGTAAGTAGCGGTGTTCTATCCTTTAGCGACGCTTTACGATTGGTTCAAAAGCGAGGACGCATCATGGAAGAAGCCGCAGTGGCCGGACTGGGCAGCTTGATTGCCGTTCGCGGAGCTGAGCCAGGCGCTGTGGAAGAATTCTGTCGTCTGCATTCTACAGTCGATCAGCCTGCTGTCATTGCCTGTTACAATTCACCTAACCAGTACGTCGTTTCAGGTCATCTCACTTCTGTTGCTGTGGTAGCTGGCGAGTTAGAACAGCGAGGGGCCCAAATTACCCGCTTGCAGGTCAGCGGCCCTTTTCATAGTCCGCTGATGCAGCATGCTGCGGATAGACTGACCGCAGAGCTGCAAAAATACACTTTAAATGAGGCGAAGTGGCCCGTGATCTCCAATGTGACCGCTCTGCCATACCCCGATGTTGACAGCATCCGTCAAGGATTGATTTTGCAAATGACTCACCCGGTTCGCTGGATTCAAACCATGCAGTATATGGTGAATCGTGGCGTGAAACAAGGCATCGAGTTAGGTCCACGAACGGTGCTGAAAAATTTGGCGAAGGAAATAAACACTACCATTGAATTTCTGTCCGTGGATAGAGACTTGGATCGCGTTGAACTGGAACGCCGCTTCTCAATCCGTGATTGGGTTGCTCGTTCCCTTTCACTGGCGGTATCTACCCCCAATGCCAATTGGAATGAAGATGATTATCGAAAGGGTGTTATTTTACCTGTTCGAAGACTGGAAGAATTACTTCGAAGCTCTGAATCAGGGAGCGGTTCACCTCCTGCTTTTGAGCAAAGACAGGAGATTTTGGAGTGTATTCGCCTGGTGTTGCAAACCAAACAGGTCTCCGAAGGAGAGCAGAAAGTAATGCTAGAGCAATTGAGGAGGGATCAGGATGGAACAGTTTCAAACTTTAATTGAAATCATTCAAGACCGTGCAAGCCGGGATGAGAACGGAATCACCTTTATTTCTGGTGATAAACAAGAGGAATACGTATCCTACTGTAAACTTCTGGAGCAAGCATCACAGGTACTTTATGAATTACAGGAAAAAGGGATACAACCTGGCGATGAGCTGATCATGCAGATCGACGACAATCATACCTTTGTGAATGTATTTTGGGGTTGCCTACTTGGTGGAATCGTTCCTGTTCCTGTAAGCATAGGGAATAATGATGAGCATAAAATGAAATTGCTTAAAATCTGGAATACACTTTCCCGCCCTTATATGATTGCAGATGACAAGGTATTGGAACAGTTAGAAAAATACTCGCACCAGCACGAACTGCTGGATTCCTTTGAGCCCGTTAAAAAAGCGACTTTTTCAAGCCATATATTCGATTATTCCAATCAGAGTAAAGGTGTTGTCCATATACCCAAACCGGAGGATTTAGCTTTTATCCAATTTTCCTCAGGTTCTACAGGTGATCCCAAAGGAGTCATGCTGACGCATGAAAATTTGGTTTACAATATTCGGGATATCGCAAATCAAACGGGCATGAGCTCCAAGGATGCTTATTTGGGCTGGATGCCGCTTACGCATGACCTGGGATTGATCGCATTTCATTTAACCTGTGTGATCGCTAATGCCAAGCAGTTGATTATGCCAACGGCACTTTTTATCAGACGCCCGTCTTTATGGCTAAAAAAAGTATCGGAGCATAAGGTGACTCAAATATGCTCTCCCAATTTTGGATATAAATTTTTTCTCGATCAGTATAAACCAGAAACAGCAGCTAACTGGGATTTGTCGAGTGTCCGTATGATCTTAAATGGAGCGGAGCCCGTATCTGTGGAGCTTTGTCATGTGTTTATGGATGCAATGAGTGTTCACGGTTTGAATAAAAATACGATGTTGCCTGTCTACGGATTGGCAGAGGCGAGCGTGGGCGTTTCCTCTCCACCTCTGGACAAAAACACCTTTATCCCCATTCATTTGAATCGGCAGCAGTTACACGTAGGTGAACCTATAGAAGAAGTGGACAAGTCCGACAAGCGGTGTCTTACTTTTGTAGATTTGGGGTATCCGCTGGCTAGTACCTCTGTCCGCATTTGCGATGAACAAAATCAGGTGCTCGAAGATGGGGTGATTGGACACACACAGATCCGCGGCAAAAATGTGGCATCCGGATACTATAACAATCCAGGGGCTACCGCGAAGGTCAAAACAGAGGATGGCTGGCTTATCACCGGCGATTTAGGGTTTATGCGGAACGGTCGCCTGACTATTACTGGTAGAGCCAAGGATATCATTTTCGTGAACGGACAGAATGTCTACCCGCATGACATCGAGAGGATTGCCGAGGAACTGGATGGTGTGGATCTCGGAAAAGTAGCCGTCTGCGGTGTACATGATACGCAAATGAGGCAGGATCGTATTATTGCCTTTGTGATGCACACGAAAAAGATAGAGCATTTTGTACCGCTTGTCCAAAAGCTGAAAAGTCATCTAAATTACCGGGGAGGTTGGCATATTCAGGATGTGGTTCCGATCCGGCGTATTCCTAAAACAACTAGTGGAAAGGTTCAGCGCTTCAAATTAGCCCAGAGTTATGAGCAGGGCGAATTTGATGAAATATTGACAGCACTGGCCGAGGCTACTCGAGTCATGCAAGCAGCTGAGCGTGTAGTCTTACCTCAAGGAGAGATAGAACAGAAGCTGATTGGAATCTGCCAGGATATTTTAAATGTAAAGTCGATCGGGACGGACGATAGCTACTTTGATATCGGAGTGACTTCCTTGCAGCTCGTTCAAATTGTGGACCTGTTGGAGGATCAATTAGGGATTCATATTGAGGTGACGGACTTCTTTTCCTATCCGACCATCGCCAAGCTTGCTGCATATATCTCTAGTCAGGGCATGAGCAGCGACCCGGCTGCAACAGCACAGTCCGAGGCCAAGGAGGAAGCAAATGTCCGGGATATCGCCATCATCGGCATGTCAGGCAAGTTTCCTCAAGCGGAAACATTAGAGCAGTTTTGGGCGAATGTGGCATCAGGGGCTGACAATATCGGCCCGTACAGCGACGAAAGAAGAAAAGATGCCGAAGATTTCATTTCCCGTCTGAATACGGAAGGACGAAATATACAAATTGCAGAAGGCGGCTATCTGGATGAAGTAGACAAATTCGATTATTCCTTCTTTAAGCTGACTCCACGGGAAGCCTCACTCATGGACCCGAATCAACGGTTATTTCTACAAACAGCCTGGAGCACGATTGAGGATGCGGGGTATGGGGGTAAGCAACTGGCAGGCCAAAAGGTCGGCGTGTATGTCGGCTTCTCCAAAACCAGCTTCGAATACGAGCGTTTGTTGTCTGAGGTGGAACCGGGCGCGCTGCCGAACTTTGCCATTGGTAATTTATCATCCATTATTTCCAGCAGGATTGCATATTTGCTCGATCTAAAAGGTCCGGCGCTAACAATTGATACAGCATGCTCTTCATCACTCGTGGCAGTGCATTTGGCCTGCAAGTCCATCCTTAGCGGAGACTGCGACATGGCCTTGGCAGGTGGAGTGAAGACGATTTTACTGCCGCTGAAAGCGGGCATTGGCATGGAATCCTCCGATGATCGAGCACGCGCCTTCGACGACCAGTCGGACGGAACGGGCTGGGGTGAAGGAGTTGGAGCCGTTTTACTGAAGCCGCTGCGCAAAGCGGAACAAGACGGTGACAACATTTTAGCCGTGATCAAGGGAAGTGCCATTAATCAGGACGGTAGCACGATTGGTATTTCCGCGCCGAATGCGCTGGCTCAGGCAGAAGTGATTTCGCAGGCGTGGCGCGATGCACGGATTGATCCTGAAACGATAAGTTGTATCGAAGCACATGGCACCGGAACCAAGCTGGGCGATCCGGTTGAGATTGACGGCATTACCAAGGCTTTCCGCAAGCATACACAGCGTAAGCAGTTTGTGGCCATCAGCACGGTCAAAACGAATATCGGTCATTTATACGAAGCCGCTGGGATTGCGGGCTTGATCAAATCCGTATTGTCCATGAAGCACCAACAGATTGCGCCGCTCGTTCATTTTCGCACACCAAACCAGAAGATCCATTTTGAGGAATCCCCGGTATATGCCAATACGAAGCTACGGGAATGGAAGTCGAACGGTTTCCCGAGAAGAAGCGGACTGAGTTCCTTTGGATTCAGCGGGACAAACTGCCATGTGGTGCTGGAGGAATATATAGCGAAGACGGAATCAGATCCAAGCTCAACGGGCAGCAACAATAAATCATCACCGCTGCTGTTGACCCTGTCGGCGCGAAGTGAATCCGCTTTGCGCCAGTTGGTCGGACGGTACGCAGAACGGTTCGGACGCGCAGAAGAGCTCGTGATGCAGGATGTGTGCTATACGGCTAACACAGGCAGAAGCCATCTGAATCATCGGATTGCTGTGACTGCCGCAGGAGCGGATGCGTTAAAAGCGAAGGTGCTTCAGTTGCATGAACAAGGCAGAGTTGTCGAAGGTGTATACACCGGAATAGCGGATAGCATAGGCAGCGTAGAGACGGTCACTGGAAGCTTGAACACGCTCCAATCCCTCGAGCAGCTTGCTGCCAAGTACGTGCAAGGAGCGCAGATCGATTGGAACGCCCTCTATGCAGGTAAGCGTTATAAAAAGGTTTCTCTGCCTACGTATCCATTCGAACGGAAAAGATGCTGGATTAACGTGCCTGAACAGGTTCGAGCGGAACAGAAGGCGCCAGTTCATGAAAACTCAACAGTAAAGGAGTCTGGAATGATGGGGAACGAGTATTCAGCGCCAGCATCTGCTATCGATCAGCACAAATCATCTATTCTTCAAAAGTTAGCGAAAATGATCGGTAACGTGTCTCAACTCAGTCTGGAGGAACTGGAGCCACAAACACATTTTCTGGAGCTTGGGCTAGATTCCATTAATTTGTCCCAGGTTCGCCACAGTATCAAGGATACCTTCGGACTGGACGTTCCAATGAACGAATTTTTCGAATCGTTGACCACGCTGGAGCTGTTGGCCAGCTACGTAGCTGAGCGGGTGAGCACTTTCACTTCTGCTGAAACCCCGGTTCAATCTGTGGAAAATCGTCCAGAAACAACTTTGAATCAGGTTGATCATGCAGCTTTCCCGTTAACCCAATTGTCTCATGAATCCGCTGTTCCGGCTGCGGCATCCGTTTATGCCATAGACACGGCTGGGCAAACACGGGCTCAAAGCTTTCCAATCGCTACAGCTCCTGCGGCTGTAGAGCGAATTTTGGAGCAACAGCTACATCTGATGTCACAGCAGCTCGATGTTCTCCGGCATCAGCCATCTGCATCCGTAATAGCTTCCGAGCCATTTAACCCGGAAACGGGCGTTTTGCTATCGGCAAGTAGTGAAAGTGCGCAAATCATCCGTACCGAATCCAAGCAGAAAGTCGCGGCTGCATTAGCACCAGCACCATCCGTAAAGGCTGTTTTCAAGAAGACAGGCAATGAAGCCAAGCCGTATACACCTTATAAAAAGCTGGATGTTAAAGCACGTGAATTGCTTTCGCTCCGTCAGGAACAACACCTGCAAGAACTGATTGAACGCTACACGGCCCGTACGCGTAGCACCAAACAGTACACCCAGCAGTATCGCTCCGTATACGCCAATAACCGCAATGTGGCTGGTTTCCGGCCTGTTTTGAAGGAAATGGTGTATCAAATTGTATCCCAGCGTGCAGACGGTTCAAAAATTTGGGATCTGGATGGCAATGAATATGTCGACTTGACGATGGGCTTTGGTGTAAATCTGTTTGGACATAATCCAGCCTTTATTCGTGAAAAAATTGAGAAAGAACTGAAGAACGGCATGTGTATTGGCCCCATGTCCAACATGGCTGGGCAAGTCGCCGAGCGAATATGCAAGATGACCGGTGTGGAACGGATTGCCCTGTATAATTCCGGCACGGAAGCCGTCATGGTCGCGCTCCGTTTGGCACGTGCTGCCACTGGACGAGCTAAAGTCGTCATTTTTGCTGGCTCGTATCACGGTACATTCGACGGGGTGCTGGCACTGGGGAGCGCGGGTGATGACAAGGAGCATTCGACACCTCTAGCTCCAGGTATCTTGCAGCATATGGTGGACGATGTCGTCGTGCTTCATTATGGGGCGGACGATTCTCTGGATTATATCCGCACCCATGCGCATGAACTGGCCGCGGTTATAGTGGAGCCGGTACAAAGCCGCCGACCAGATCTTCAGCCTAAAGCCTTTTTGCAGAAAATTCGCCAGATAACGGAGCAGTCGGGTACTGCCTTCATTTTTGATGAAGTCATCACAGGCTTCCGGATTCAGCCCGGAGGAGCCCAAGCGTGGTTTGGGGTACAAGCCGACCTCGTGACCTACGGTAAAATCATTGGCGGCGGGCTGCCCATCGGCATCGTAGCTGGAAAAGCCGCCTTTATGAACGGGATCGACGGAGGCACGTGGAGCTTCGGGGACGATTCCTATCCGCAGCATGAGCAGCAGCGAACCTTTGTGGCAGGAACCTTCTGCCATCATCCGCTGGCAATGGCTGCATCCTTAGCGGTGCTGGATCATTTGGAGAAGCATGGCGAGCAACTGCAAAATCGCTTGAACAGCCGCACCTCGGCGTTAGCAGCGGAGCTGAACAGCTATTTCACTGACGAACGCGTACCTATGAAGGTCGTTCACTTTGGCTCCCTATTCCGCTTCGTGCTCAAAGGCGATCTGGAGCTGTTCTTTTATCACATGCTGGACAAAGGCATCTATATCTGGGAGGGACGAAACTGCTTCTTGTCCACGGCCCATACCGAGGAAGATATTGCGCGAATCGTAGAAGCGGTCAAGGATAGCGTGAACGAGCTGCGTAAAGGGGGATTTTTACCGGACCCGCCCCCGAATGGAAACGGCCCGGGGCCGGGAAAGCAACCTGTACCTGTAACTGTACCTCCAGAGGCTGAAGCAGCAGAAACTATTATTGCGTTAACTCCAGAGCAAAAGCAGCTTTGGTTCGCTTCTGTTTCAGATCGAAGTGACTCTCAATCTTTACACGAAACCGCCTTGTTGCGGTTTCGTGGTCCACTTCAGCAGCAGGCGTTCAACCAAGCTGTCCAGACCATTGTAAACCGTCATGAAGCCTTACATATCTTTATGAGCGGCGATGGGGAAACTCAGGTGTTCGCTCCTGTGATGAAAGCGGAAATCCCGCTTCATGATTTTACCAGTTATCGCCCAGATGAACAGGAACAACATATCCGGGCATGGATGATCAAGGACAGTGAAACCCCGTTTGCCATGACGCCAGGCGAGCCATTATTCCGAATTCATCTGCTGAAAATATCGGATGAAGAGCATCTGGGTGTTTTTACGTTTCATCATTTTATCGCGGATGGCTGGTCAATCAGTGTATTCATTCAGGAACTGGAACACATCTATTCTGCGCTTGTTCGACATGCTGACTACAACCTTCCCGATCCAGTACCTTTTCGGAATTACGTTGTTTGGCAGCAAGATCAATTGAAAGCAGGGAAAAAAGAGGCCCTTGCTTTTTGGTCAGCAGTGCTAGAAAAGCAGCAGCCTGTCCTCCATCTGCCATCTCCGGTAAGGGGAATACAAATTCCGTCTTCCAGAGGAAGCAGACATACCATAATGCTCGAAGCGAAGCTCGTTAAACAATTGAGATCCGCCAGCATAAAGCTAGGCAGCAGTCTTTTTATAACGCTGCTATCCGCCTTTCAGATTTTTCTACATCGGCTGACAGGGCAGCAGGAAGTAACGGTGGGGGTTCCCACCGCAGGACAATCCCATATGGACGCCTTCTCTCTGATCGGCAACTGTGTCAACTTGCTTCCGATGATCAGCGAAGTGCGTCCTGATGCTACTTTTACGGAGCATGTTCAAACAGTCAAAAAGCGCATGAATGAACTAGACAGCTTTCAAAAGTACAGCTTTGCCGGACTCGCTCAGCTGGGGCTGAGGCATTTGCCTGTCATTAACGCTGTATTCAATATGGATCGACCGATTCCGCGTTTTCAATTCCATGAACTGGAAGTGGAACTCGTTGAGAATGAGGTATCATTCAGCAAATACGAGTTGTTTTTGAATGTGACAGAGGCGCAGCAACAATTACGTTTTGATTTCGACTACAATTCGGATCTTTTTCAGCCAAACATTATCGAAGCCTGGTCAGGATATTTACTGAATCTGCTGCATTCCTTTGTAAAGGAAGAAGGGGCTCGCGTTTCCGCGCTGACTTTACTCCGTGCGCCGGAGAACGAACAACTTCGAACTGCATGGGCAGCAAATACCGATGCCAACGGAAACTATCTTTGCGTCCTCGATGCCTACAAGCATTTGGCACCTGTTGGGACAGCAGGGGAGGTGTATCAAGCCTCAGTAGCAGGTCTGTTGGGAACAACCCGAGAATGGGCTTACGTGGAAAACGATGGCAAGCTGCGGCATATTGGCAATTTGAATCGGACTATCCACATTCGCGGACATCAGGTTAATCTGGAGCAGTTGGAGAAACATCTACTGCAAACTTTCCAATTGGAGTCCTGCGTCATTACACCGCAAACGGACGAAGCTGGAAAAGTCTCATATATAACCGCCTATGTGGTCGCAAACGCATCGAAGCCATGGGAAGAAGAAGCACTGAAAAAGGCTGTAATCGAAATTCTTCCAGATTATACGCAGCCTCGTTTTTGGATTCCTATGGATCATATTCCTCTTCTGCCGGATGGTCAGCCTGATCTACAGGCTTTGCCAGAGCCGGGACAAGCAAGCATATTCACTAAAACAGACACCGCTTCTGAGAACCACGGCGTAGAAGATCAACTCGTGAACATTTGGAAGGACGTTCTGAATGTAACGGATATCAGCTATGACGATAACTTTTTTCAACTGGGCGGTGATTCACTAAAAGCGACGGTCATTCTGTCGAGAGTCAATAAGGAATTGGGTGTACACATTCCACTTAGCCACATTTTTGAGCTGCAAACGATTGCAGAGCTGGCTACATATATTGCGGGTGGAACAAAGAAGACCTACGAACCGATTGTATCTGTGAAATCGCAAGCCTTCTATCCGGTATCTTCTTCCCAAAAGAGAATGTACGTGCTGGATCAGTTGGGAGGTGGAAAGGCCTATCATGTACCAGGTCAGCTTTTCATAGAGGGAGATCTGGAGGTTCCCCGCTTCATTAAAGCCGTTAGGGAAGTTATTTTGCGTCATGAATCCTTTCGGACGTATTTCGATCTGGAAGACGGGGAAGTGGTGCAAAAAGTTCGGGACACGATTCCATTCGACATACCATATACCCGTATTTCCAAGGAAGAAGCAAAACAGGCTCGGACCTTGTTTGTTCAGCCTTTTCATCTGGGAACAGCTCCTTTATTCCGCGCCGAACTGTACGAATTTATCGAAGGTGGCTTCAATCTGCTAGTGGATATGCATCACATCGTGTCCGATGGTTTCTCCATGGCCGTGCTGCTGGATGAAATCATTCAACGGTATCAGGGTAGACAGCTTGCGAACATTCAGCTTCATTACAAAGACTTTGTTGCTTGGCAGAAGCAGCAGATCACTGACGACGCATTGCAAGCGCATGAATCATATTGGCTCCAGACCTTGAATGGCGAGCTTCCTATACTGAATATACCTACGGACTTTTCACGTCCACAAACACAAAGCTTTGAAGGTGACAGCTTGACCGTCACCTTGGAATCCAAACTTACTAACACACTCTACAAATTGGCCCAAGATACCGAATCTACGATCTTTATGGTACTTTTGGCGGCTTATAATGTCCTGCTGGGCAAATATTCTGGTCAAGAGGACATTATCGTGGGTACACCTGTTGCCGGAAGACGGCATGTGGATACGCAAACGATGATTGGCATGTTCGTCAATACGCTGGTTCTTCGCAATCAGCCGCGATCTTTTTTAACGTTCCAATCCTTTTTGCAGAAGGTTAAGCAAAACTCGCTGCTGGCACTGGAGCATCAGGAATACCCGTTTGATGAGCTTGTAGACAAACTGGAACTGGTGCGCGACGTAAGTCGAAACCCGGTGTTCGATACGATGTTTAGTTTGCAAAATGTCGGCACAGATGTTTTGGAAACAGGAGGCATTCGTTTTAAACCGGAAGAATTCAACGCGGGTATCTCCAAGGTGGATTTTTCATTGCATGTGACCGAGGAAAAAGAATGTTTGTTCTTCACTTTGGAGTATGGCACAAAGCTGTTTAAACCGGAGACCATCCGACGGCTGGGAGAGCATTTTGTGCGAATTTTGGAAACGGTGACGCAGGATGTCGGGGTGCGGTTGGCCGATATTATGATCGTATCTGATGAAGAGAAGCAATTACTGCTAACCGAATTTAATCATACCGTCGTACCTTTCCCGCACCATGAGACAGTTCACGGGCAGTTTGAAAAGCAGGTCGTACAGACGCCGGGTCATATAGCATTGGTGTTCGGAAATCAGCGTCTGACCTACCGGGAGTTGAACGAACGTGCTAACTCACTGGCACGGATACTTCAAGCGCATGGTGTAGGACCCGATAAGCTAGTCGGCCTGATGGTGCAGCGTTCGGCGGAAATGATTATCGGTCTGCTCGCCGTGCTAAAAGCGGGTGGCGCTTATGTGCCTATCGATCCTGAATATCCGTCAGCCCGTATTGAGTATATGCTGAGTGACAGTGAGGCTGCCGTGCTCCTGACCAGTCGCGATCTGGTAGGAGAACACCATTACAGCGCCAACACCCTGTTTATCGAAGATGAGGAAGTATATCAAGGGGAAAGGACCAATCTGGAAGCCACTGCTCAGCCGGAGCATCTGGCTTACGTCATCTATACTTCTGGCTCAACCGGAAATCCGAAAGGAGTTATGCTCCAGCATCGCTCGGTGCTGAATTTTATTACAGGAATGCGTGAAGTGATCGACTTTGCAGCAAACAAAACGATTTTATCGCTAACCACCATTTCGTTCGATATTTTCGTTTTGGAAACGATTCTGCCCCTGTTGGGCGGCATGACCGTCGTACTGGGCGACCGCCATCATCAGGTCGATCCTCAGACACTTGGCGAATTGATTACTGCACACCACGTTGACATGCTACAAATGACACCATCCCGGCTGCACATGCTGCTGAGTCATGAAGAAGGCTCCCGTGCGCTGCAAGGTGTACAGGAAATTATGGTTGGGGGAGAAGCGCTTCCGCCCAGGCTGCTGGAGGCAATGCAGAAATTGAACGGCCCCCGTATTTATAACATGTACGGACCTACGGAAACGACGGTTTGGTCGGCAGTGCAGGAACTTACCGATGCCAATCAGATTGACATTGGACGCCCCATTGCGAATACGCACATTTATATCATGGATGCGCAGAACAGATTACAGCCAATCGGTATACCGGGCGAGCTATGCATTGCAGGGGAAGGGCTGGCCCGTGGCTATTGGAACCGCGAGGATTTGACGGCAGAAAAATTTGTGGATAATCCATTTTCAATAGGGACACGAATGTACAGAACGGGTGACCTCGCTCGCTGGAAAGCAGATGGAAATCTGGAGTTTATCGGCCGAATCGACCATCAGGTGAAAGTACGTGGATTCCGGATCGAACTGGGTGAGGTTGAAAATGCTTTGATGAGCCATTCTGCAATTCAAGAGGCTGTCGTCACTGTATATCAAAACAAAGAGCAAGAATCCGTCTTGTGTGCCTACATTGTATTGCATACAGAAGAAACACCAAGCTTAACGGTCATTCATGAACATGCCGCCAAGTTGCTCCCGTATTATTCGGTTCCGTCTTACTTCGTGTTTCTGGATCGGATACCGTTGACACCGAACGGAAAAACCGACCGAAAAGCATTGCCGGAGCCTGAAAAGCTATTCCGACCGGATGTGGCCTATGTAGCGCCGCGAAATGATGTGGAAGAAGCTTTGGCCGCCGTATGGCAAGATGTTTTGGGACGCGATCAGGTGGGCATTCAGGATAACTTTTTTCTGCTCGGAGGCGACTCGATTAAAGCAGTTCAAGTCATCGCACGCATGCGTCTCCACGGGTATTTACTGGATATCCGACACGTACTGGAGCATCCGTCCATTGAAATCCTGAGCGGCTATGCAGAAACATTGTCCCGTCCGATAGAGCAAGGTCCGATAGATGGAGAAGTACCACTGACACCGATACAACGACACCTACTCGATGGGTTTGAACGGCATCCAGCATCCGAGGCACTTCCTGCCGCAATGTCGGTACTGCTGTTGGCAAAGTCGGGCTTTGACGAGCAGCCATTGCGAGCCGCATTGAAGAAAATCGTAGAGCACCACGATGCTCTGCGCCTTGGCTTATTACAACAGGCTGACGAGTCGGTTACGCAAGCTCACAAAGGACTGCATGAGGAGCTAATCACGCTGGAGGTACTGTCGCTTACGGGAACGGAAAGCGAAGCACGCAGCCAGATGGAAGCTGAATGTCAACGGATTCAAAGCAGCCTGCGGCTGTTTGAAGGACCACGAGTTCGGGCAGGGCTTTTCCGTCTGGATAGCGGAGATCATCTTTTCCTTGCTGTAGACCCACTAGTGGCTGACGCCATTTCATGGAATATTTTGCTCGAAGATCTGGCAACAGGCTACGGACAAGCTCTGGATGGGGAAACGATTGTTTTACCGGACAAAACGAACGCTTACCAAACGTGGGCAGAGCATCTTGAGCATTATGCGAATAGTAAAGAGCTGCTCAAGGAGCAGGACTATTGGAACAAGATAGAGTTGTCAGAGTGGAGAACGCTTCCCAAAGACCATGAAGTCATTACGGATTCTGGATCGGAGAGACAAACACATCAGCTCCACCTGCAATTATCAACTGACGAAACCCAGCATCTGATGACACAGGTCAATCATGCCTATAATACCGTGCCGGAGGAAGTACTGCTGTCCGTACTGGGGCAAACAGTGTCCGAATGGTCAGGACAAGAACGGATTGCACTCTATGTGGAGAACCCTGGCCGAGAGCAGGCTGAAACAAATTCGCTGGATATCTCCAGAACGGTAGGGCAGTTTACGTCCGTGTATCCAGTTGTACTGGACATCAAATCTGCGGATGATATAGCGCTGTTGCTCAAGCGTGTGAAGGAAACGGTTCGGCAGGTTCCAAATCACGGATTGGGCTACGGTGCATTGAGATATCTGACCGAAGCCAGCAATCCAACGGATTCTAAACGTTTTCGTCATCCGGAAATTGGTTTCCGTTATATAGACTCCCCACACCCGGAATCGGTTTATTTTTCTATATCGCCGCTGCAAGCTGAAATTGGACCAGGTACCAAGGATGTGATTAATGGTTCATCTTATGCTCTTTATATGGATAGCCGGTTGGAGGACGGAAAATTAAGTATCCGTATATCCTATGACAGGAATGCATATGAAGAGCGCACGGTCAAACAACTTTTCTCCCGCTTCGAAACACACCTGTTGAATACCATTCGTCATTGCCTTGATCAGTCCGGTCAGGAACTGACACCAACAGACGTAGGGGCAGATGATCTGGATTTGGAAGAGTTCGAAGAGATGAAGCATTTTTATGAAAGCCTATAAATATTCGATTGAGGGGGAAATCCGATGAGTAAAAGGCTTGAAATCGAAAAAGTGGCCAATTTAACGCCTTTGCAGGAGGGGATGCTCTTTCATACAGTCATGGAGCCGGAATCACAGGCGTACTATGAGCAAGTACGAATGACCATCCGGGGTGAACTGAACCTGGAGGCTCTGCAAAAGAGCTTCGAGACTCTGGTGCAGCGTCACGAAACGCTTCGTTCGAATATTTATCATAAAAGTGCTTCCCGTTCGCGGCTCATCGTGTTTAAGGAGCGAAATCCAACGCTTCGTTACGAGAATCTGACGAATATTCCCGAGGCAGAGCAAGCAGAGGCCATTCGCAGCTACGCAGACGCAGACCGAAACCATCGTTACAATCTGAGCAAGGATTTGCTCATTCGTCTGGCTGTGCTTCAAACCCAAACGAACGCATATACGCTGCTTTTAAGCTTTCATCATATTATTATGGACGGCTGGTGCCTCGGCATCGTTATGGACGAGCTGTTCGCGGCTTATGAAGCACTGAAAGCGGGGAAGCCCGTACAACTGCCAACACCGCAGCCCTATACTGGCTATGCCCGCTGGCTGGATAAGCAGGATAAGGAGGCGGCGAAGGAATACTGGCGGTCCATCCTGAACGACTATGATCAGCCAGCTGTGCTGCCAACCCTGCCTGTAGCCCATCCGCTCCAGCCAGATACCGGGTACTTGCTGCATGAGCATAAAATAACACTCACGGATGAAACAACCCGTCAATTGCGGACGGTGGCTGAACGCAACGGAACAACCCTTAGCAGTCTGTTTCTGGCTGCATGGGGAGTGGTGCTTGGAGGATACAACCAAAGTGAAGACGTCGTCTTCGGCACCGTTGTTTCCGGTCGACCGCCGGAGCTTGAAGGTGTTGAACAGATGTTGGGACTTTTCATTAACACCATACCGGTACGAATCAAATGGGATGCAGATCTGCCATTCTCAGGTCTGCTTCGTGAAGTGCAGCGCAGCGCGGTTCAATCACGGGCATATGACTATTTTTCACTCGCTGAAATACAGTCCCAGTCAGCGCTCAAGCAGCAACTCATGGATCATTTTGTTGTATTTGAAAACTACCCGCTGCAGGATATGGTTGGCCGGCCTGATCTGAAGGAACGACTTGGATTCGTCGTGGAGGACGCTCAGCTGTCCGAAGAAACACCTTATCACTTCAACATCGAAGTGGAGGACGGAAAAGCGTTGAGCTTTATGCTGTCCTACAACAACTATGTCTATAGCGATGAAGCGATGACACGGTTAGCTGGGCATTTGGAGCATGTACTCGTCCAAATTGCACGTACACCAGAACTCCTGCTGCGGAACATTCGTCTGCTGACCGCTACAGAAGAGGCGGAACTCACCAATATATGGAGCGGGCCGATTGCCGACTATCCTGCTGAAACGTTCCATGGAATATTTGAAGCCCAGACAGAACGTATCCCGGAACAGACCGCCGTCATCTACGAAGACACCGCACTGACCTATCATGAGCTGAATGAGAAGGCCAATCTGCTTGCTCAAGCACTGCAAAACCGTGGGGGCAAGCGTGAGCATCTCGTCGCCGTGATGCTTGATCGTTCAGCAGACATGATTATCGCTGTGTTAGGGATTATGAAGGCGGGAGCTGCCTACGTACCTGTCGATCCGACCTACCCGAAAGAAAGAATTGCTTACATGCTTCAGGACAGCGGAGCTACGATTATGCTCACGCAGTCTTCCTTGACTGAACTATTGGCCGATGTGGATTTTGCGGGGGAAGTGCTGGACTTGCCAGCGTTACTTCAACAGGCTTCACAAGCGGAGCATTCCCATCAACAAGCGCCTATCTACGCACCTATTCATGATCCCGAGGCTTTGGCCTACGTCATTTATACATCGGGAACGACGGGCAACGCCAAAGGCGTGATGATCGAGCATCGCCATTACGTAAATACGGCGTTCGGCTATAGAGAAGCTCACCAGTTAAAAGAGTTTCCCGTCAAGCTCCTTCAGATTGCCAGTATGTCGTTCGATGTCTTTGCCGGTGATCTGGCCAAGACATTCGTGAACGGAGGCACCATGGTCATTTGCCCACAGGATGTGCGCAACGATCCTCCAGCTTTGGCGCAGTTTCTCGAACAGCACGAAATTACGACGTTTGAAGTTCCGCCAGCCTTGTTGACGCTGCTTATGGACTATGTATATGAACACGGTACAGATGTCAGTGCCATGAAGCTGCTTACTACAGGCGCGGACAGCTTTGGCGTTGATAACTATCGGACACTTTTGAATCGCTTCGGTGATACGATGCGCATCATGAATACCTACGGTGTAACCGAAGTGGCAATTGATTCAAGCTTTTATGAAGAAGCAGCTGAACGTCTGCCTCCATCAGGTATCGTCCCGATTGGAAAGGCACTGCCGAATCATAAAGTATATATTGTGGATGAGGCTTTGCGTCCGCTCCCTGTCGGCGTAGCCGGGGAGTTGTGCTTGGGCGGCGCTTCTGTGGCCCGCGGTTATTTGAACCGTCCTGACCTGACGGCGGAGAAATTTGTACCGAATCCTTTTGTAAAGGGAGAGCGTCTGTACCGCACCGGAGATCTGGCACGCTGGCTGCCGGATGGCAACATTGATTTCATCGGTCGGATTGACTTTCAGGTGAAAATTCGTGGCTACCGGATCGAACCTGGTGAAATTGAGTCGGCCTTACTCCAATTGGATGAGGTACGCCAAGCGGTGGTCACGGATAGAACGGATAAAACCGGACAAAAGTATTTGTGCGCCTACGTAGCAGGTACAACCGACAAATCCTTCTTGCGGACAGAGCTTGCCAAGCAGTTGCCAAGCTATATGGTGCCCGCACATATTATCGTGCTGGATCAATTGCCTTTGACCCATAACGGTAAAATTGATCGACGTGCGCTTCCAGAACCCGAAGATTTTGTGTTGACCGACGTCGAGTATGAAGCGCCGCAGAGCGAACTGGAGCAAACACTCGCTTCCATCTGGGAGGAAGTCATTGGTGTTAAGCCGATTGGTCTGCGCAACAACTTTTTCGAGCTTGGTGGCGATTCGATCAAAGCGTTGCAAATCGCAGCCCGATTGAACGCGAAGGGCCTCAAAATGGACATGAAGGATTTGTTCCGCCATCCGCAGATTGATTTGATTGCTCCTTATATAAAAAAAATAATTCGGACCATCCCGCAGGGGGCGGTACAAGGTACAGTGGAGTTGACACCGATCCAATGGGAATTTTTTGAGCATCATCGAACAGAACGTCATCATTACAGTCAGGCTGTCATGCTCCAGAACCCCGAAAGATGGAACGAAACCTGGCTGCGAAGCGCCGTGGACAAGCTGACCACGCACCATGATGCCTTGCGCATTACCTTTGATGAACGTGAAAAAAAACCTGTCGCCTATAACAGAGGCACAGCCGAAGGTGAACACTTTACATTGGAAAGCTACGATTTAATATATGCTGACCAGCCTGAGGAAGAAATCGCGCAGCTCACTGACGCGTTACAAAGCCGTTTTGATTTGCGTAACGGCCCGCTTGTGTGTTTGGCTTTAATCCGGCTACAGGAATCCGATCATTTGTTAATCGTCATTCATCATCTTGTCATAGACAGTGTGTCGTGGAGAATCCTGCTGGAAGACTTGGAAACAACCTACCAACAGTTAGCTAACGGTGAAAAGCTGCAGTTACCCGCCAAGACCGATTCCTACAAAGAATGGGCAGCACGTCTGTCCAAGTATGCACAAAGCGAACTGGCGCGTCAGGAAATCAGCTATTGGAATACGGTAGAAGCTCGTGAAATACTTTCGCTGCCAAAAGATCATGAGGTTCCAGATAGCCTGATCCGTGACGGGCGCAGATCCGCAGTGACACTCAGCCGGGAAGAAACCGAAAACCTGCTGAAACACGCGCACCATGCTTACAATACAGAAACAAATGATATTTTACTGACGGCGCTAGGACTGGCTTACCGGGAATGGAGCGGACATGCTGAAATTGCAGTTCAGGTGGAAAGTCATAGCAGGATGGAATTGATTAAAGACATTGACGTATCCCGTACAGTTGGCAGGTTTACGTCCGTGTATCCGTTTGTGGTAAATGTGAGCAAGCCCGAAGATTTGGCCCATCAAATCAAGCTGGTTAAGGACAATTTGCGACGTGTACCCAACAAGGGTGTCGGCTATGGCATTTTACGCTACTTGACCGACAGGGAGCAGCAGGATAGGGCAGCTCTTTTTTCTGCCAAGCCACCTGAGATCAGCTTTAGCTTTGACGGAGAAGCCAGAGAAGGTACGACATGGCGTACCTCGCCACTATCCACGTTTGCTGGTACTGAAATCAACCCTCTGACTGAAAAAGCGTCCAGCTTTGATATTCATGGTGCGGTGACTGACGAAAGACTCCGCATTGTATTCGAATACAACGGACGTGAATATGAAGCATCGACGGTGGAGCGACTTACAGCCAGCTTTAAGACTCATCTGATCGAACTTATTCGCCATTGCTGTGCCAAGGATACAGCAGAACAAAGCCCGACGGATTTTACATATGGGCAATTGTCTCTGGACCAGTTCGAAAATATTGCAAATCGCTTGTCAAATAAGCTGTTAAACCAGCAAGTGAAAATTAAAGACCTCTATCCGCTATCCCCGATGCAGGAGGGAATGCTATTTCATTCCATACTTGATGAAAAGTCAGAGGCTTATTTCGAACAAACGATTATTACCATTCATGAAGCTATGGATACCAACCTAATCAGCCGAAGCTTACAAAAGCTGATTGACCGATATGATATTTTCCGTACGGTATTCATGTATAAGGAGGCGGATCGTCCGCTTCAGGTTGTACTGAAGGAACGATTAGCTGCTCCTGTCCATACCGAAGATGTGCGTAGTTTACCGGATGCGGAAAAGCACAGACGACTTCAAGCCATTTTACAGGAAGAGCGGCAGAGAGGTTTTGATCTGGAAAAGGAGGTTCTCATCCGGTTAGCGCTTGTACAGTGGGATGAGGACACCTCAAAGCTCATCTGGATCTCTCATCATATTATTATGGACGGCTGGTGCCTGAGGGCGGTAGCCAAAGATTTTTTTGATATTTACACATCACTTCGGGACGATACTCCTTTAAAATTAGAGCCTGTCCATCCATTTAGCAGCTTTATTCAGTGGTTGGAAAGACAAAATAAAGAGGAAGCAGCAGCATACTGGAAACAATATGTGACTGATTTTGAAAATGAAACTGTCGTGCCCGGCTATACTCGATCCGTCGATCCTTCATTTCAGGTAGAGCAACTCATATGCACATGGGGAGAGCAGCTGACCCAAGGCATGGAAAAAATCGCCAAGCAAAACCGTGTCACCGTCAGCACCTTATTTCAAACCGTTTGGGGCTTATTACTACAAACGTACAACAACAGTAAGGACGTCATTTTCGGGTCTGTCGTATCGGGCAGACCTGATGAAATCCCCGGTATTGAAAATATGGTCGGATTATTCATTAATACCCTACCTGTACGTGTTAAAAGCTCCGCTGAACTGCGGTTTTCCGACTTGCTTACGTCTATACAGGATTCCTTGATGGAGTCCAATCGGTATTCCTATTTTTCCTTGGCCGATATTCAAGCCCATAGTGTACTAAAACAAAACCTGATCCAGCATATTGTCGCCTTTGAAAACTTTCCCGTTTCGGAAGAACTTACGGGCCTGGAAAAAAATCCTAAAGCCCTCCGTGTTGGTGAAATAGAGGATATTGAACAGACCAATTATGATTTGAATGTAATCGTCATGCCTGGCCGAGAGCTGGAAATCAAATTTAGCTATAACGCGTTGACGTATAACAAAAATGCGATCAAACAATTGGCTGCTCACCTCATCCAAATGATGGAGCAAGTTATTCAAAACCCAAATATCCGGGTTTCGGAGATTGATCTTTTGACAGCGGAGGAAAAACAGCAGCTCTTGTTTGATTTTAATGATACACGGAGACCGTATCCATCGGACCACACCATACATCACGGCTTTGAAATACAGGCAGAGAAAACACCGGATGCAGTAGCTATTGTATTTGAAAATCGTGAGCTAACTTACCGCGAATTAAATATAAAAGCTAATCAACTGGCCTCGAAGCTGCGGAAACTGGGTGTTACGCCGGATACCATCGTAGGCATTTTGACTGAACGTTCACCAGAAATGATTATCGGTATTCTTGGTATTTTGAAGGCGGGTGGAGCCTACTTGCCACTGGAGCCTTCTTATCCACAGGAACGGATTATGTTTATGCTTCAGGATAGCGGTAGCGAAATTCTGCTAACCCTATCTGACAAGGGTAAACAGATGAACACTTTCGATTTTTCCGGTACTGTTCTGGATCTGGCCGACATCAGCTCCTACGACTCCGACGACTTCATTTTTTCCGAATCGACAACGGCAGACGATCTGGCCTATGTCATGTATACATCTGGCTCAACTGGACGTCCCAAAGGTGTCATGATTGAACATCGGAATGTCATACGGCTGGTGAAGAACACCAATTACGTACCATTTGCCGAGAACGAACGCATTTTGCTGACCGGGGCGCTCGTGTTCGATGCCTGTACCTTTGAAATTTGGGGAGCATTGCTGAACGGATTGCGTTTGTACATTGTACCGGAATCCGTAATCTTGGATGCTGTTCAGCTTGGTGAAGCGCTGGATCGATATCATATTACAACGATGTGGCTGACATCGCCCTTGTTTAACCAACTCACACAGCATAAACCAGATCTCTTTGCTTCGCTAAAGCACTTGCTGGTGGGCGGGGATGTGCTTTTACCTGGGATCATTAATACGGTTAGAGCACATTCTCCGGGAGTGAACGTTATCAACGTCTATGGCCCCACAGAAAACACAACATTCTCTACTTATTTCCCGATTGATAAGGAATATAACCGCATTCCTATTGGTCGCCCAATCTGCAATTCAACTGTTTATATTTTGGACTCTTCAAGCAGGCTGCTGCCTATTGGTGCTCAAGGGGAAATTTGTGTTGGTGGGGATGGTCTGGCGCGCGGCTATCTAAACAGGGATGATCTGACCCAGCTAAATTTTGTCCCTAATCCATTCATTCCGGGCGAAAAAATATATCGGACAGGTGATTTGGGCAGATGGCTACCGGACGGCAATCTGGAGTATCTCGGACGGATAGACCAGCAGGTTAAAATCCGCGGATATCGTATTGAACCCGGCGAAATTGAAACCCAGCTCATGAAACATGATGCAGTTCGGGAGGCGCACGTAGCGGTAAAAACCACGAAGGATGGTCAAAAAACGCTCTGTGCTTATATCTCAACCGACGTACCGCTATCCAAGAGTGATATGAAGACCCATTTGACTGGCCAGTTGCCGGATTATATGATTCCTGCCCAGTATGTGTTCCTGCCGGCGTTTCCCCTGACAACGAACGGTAAAATCGACCGCCAAGCATTGCCTGAGCCAGAAATGAGCAGCGGTTCCGATATGGAATACGTTGCTCCAAGAAATGAAGTGGAACAACAGTTGGCGAACCTATGGCAAGCGGTGCTTGGCGTTGAAAAGGTCGGCATTGACGACGGCTTTTTCGAGCTTGGAGGTCATTCACTGAAGGCCATTCAACTGGTATCGAAAGTACAGGAATCGAACATTCCGCTGGATATACATCAATTGCTTCAATATCAGACGATAAGAAGCTTGTCCGATCTTTTACAACGTGGTGAAGAGGGCGGAGTGAACACAGATACGCTCATTGCCAAAGCTCAGGAGGTTGAGCGGGCTATTACAGAAGCATTGGGTGTCCAGGTCTTGCTTCAGTCCGTATCCACCGATAAGCAAAACTATGTGTTCCTGCAAGTAGAACCTTTTTGTGTAGAACAAGTTCAGGCAATCTCTGAATTTATCCAATCTTATATCCATCCAGACCTGCACCCGCATTATATCGTTCGCTGGGGAACCGACGAACCAGATAGAATTCTCGGAGCTATACCGACAAACGAAGAACAAGAAACCTTGCTTAAACAACAGGCCGATGTATGGCTTGCCAGCATTGCTAAGTTAAATACAGACTGGAATACCAATATACTAAGTCTGAATGCTATTGGACGCTATCCGCTTGCACCAGCTCAGCATTACCATTTGCAACATTTTACAGGCTCGGGTATGGCTGTGCAGTTAGAGAGCTACTTGAACACCGAGCGTTTGACTGTAACGATTCAGCGGCTTCTTCAACGCCATGAATTGCTAAGAAGCGTACTTGTTCAATCGTCCGGAGCATGGGAATGGGAGTTGCGTCCAGCTCCAGAGCATCTTTTTTTACCGACTGTTGATCTCTCCGGTCAGCCGGTACAAGCACAACGCAGGCTTCTTTCTTCCATTGCCTCTAAGCTATTTTTAGAACCTTATGAACTTACACAGTCGCTGCAGTACCGGATCGTCCTGATTCGCTTAAATTTGCGGGAACATCTGCTATTGTTTCCTTGCTCGCACATCATTTTTGATGCTACGAGCAGTGACATCCTGCGCAGACAACTCCTTGATGAATATCATCGTCCGCAGCAGACGGCACATGCGACAGAAGAGGTGCAATACCGGGAATATGTAAACCATATCCGCCAAGGCCCTCAAGGAATCGGGGATCAGGAAATCAGCGAGCAATTCAAACTCCAGACGTTTGGTGAGAATAATGATCGTATCCACGTGCTGACCGAAGAACGCAATTATGCGGACACTACCAGATATCGTTGGGAGCTGAATTTAAGCGACATTTCAGAGCAGCACGGCGCTGCGAATATGTGGGATATTTCGCTTCAAATGGCTGTACGTTTTTTCAGCAGCTATTTCCAACTCTCTGATGTTCCGCTTTGGATTACTAATTATGGAAGACAATATGGCGACCGAAACTATTTTGGAACCGTAGGCGAGTGTATTGATCATATACCCGTTGTGCTGCAGGAAGATGACACTGAATCCTATGAAAAGAGTATCCATACCCACCTGGACTTTGCTTCACGCTATCATTTGAACTTTTTCAATCTGATCTTCAATGCTGAAATGGAGAAAGCTTACCCGATATCCAGCAGCATTTTGATAAAAGGACTTGAACAGCTGCCTATCGTATTCAACTATTTGGGTGAGGGACGAGAGGATGCAGAATTGCTCGACAATCTGCATACCGAAGGCACACAGGCCAATGTTAACAAGGTTATTTTCTTTGAGTCAGAGCATGTAGGGGATATTCTGAAAATCTCACTTACCATTCCATATCATGAGAACGACCAGTATATCCATCAAATCTTCCAGACTGCTAGTGACAGGCTCTTGAATGCTTTGACCATTTTGCAGTAAGGAGATGAAGATGTGAATCCATTGTTTAAGGATAGCCGTTTTATCCGATTTTTTGCATCTCGTACTCTTGCCAATATCGCAGACAGCATTTATTCTATCGTCCTGCTGTATTTTGTTCAGCAATCGACACAGTCGGTGGCGACGACCAGCTTCACGTATACGGCCGTATCTGCGGCGTCGATTTTCAGCTTTCTCGTGGGTCCTGTGGTGGACCGTTATTCACCGCCTTTGTTAGCCAGCATCGCCTTGTTTACGCAGGCTGTGCTCATTTTGGCCGTCCCGCTTCTCATTCAGGACGGGATGGTCAATCTGGTCGCTATCCTTGTTATTGTATTCATTGCATCTTGCTTCTCAACACTGTTTTATCCGGCCAATAGTAAAATGCTGCCGCAATTGATAGGCTCGCCGGATTTGATTGTCCGGGCGAATTCCATGATTTCGTCGACGGATCAGGTTATTAATATTGTCGGATATCTGGCTGGAGCCTCGCTCATCATCGCAATGGGGATGAAAAATACTTTTTTTCTAGCCGGCGCGATGCTGTTTCTGGCAGGCTTTGTATATGTCAGGCTCAACAAGCAAATTGATGCTCCTCCGGTGGAAGACACGAACGGAAGGAGTTCGCTAAAGATCGTGTACTATCTGAACGAATTGAAAGAAGGGTATCTTTTTGTAAAACGGCACACCTTCCTGAGAATTATGCTTCCGTTCTTTGCGCTGACAAACTTTTCGATGGCGATCTTGGTCATTGCCATGCCTTCTATCGCAGTATCCTATGGCTCGCCGATCTATTACAGCTTGCTGTATGTAGCCTACTTTATCGGTATTTTCATCGGTTCCTTTCTGGTCAGTGTATTGAAAAAGAACGGCATTACCATCGCGGTTTCCTGGGTAGCCATGGGATTGGCAATCTATGTCTTTTCCCTGGTGCCCGAGATGTGGATGAAGCTGCTGGCAGCTCTGTTATTAGGCATTTTTACTGGCATCATCAATGTGCTGCAAACGTCTTTGATTCAAATTATTACACCGCTGCCGTTACTGGGACGTGTTACAGCCTTTTTAAACACCTTGTCGAATGCGGCTCTGCCATTAGGGGCCTTGATTGGAGGGGCGCTAGCTTTACGGTTTTCTCTGAGTGAGGTTCTTTTTTTCAGTGGACTGATTACTGTACTATGCGGATTGATTATGTTTCTGTTTAAGGATATCCGCCAGTATCAGATTCCTTCTGGAGAGATTGGAAGAGTTGCCCCTTCCCACAATTCATAAGCCATGCATGTCAGTGCCAGGTTCTCATCATAGAACCTGGCATTTTTAGTATGTCTGGCCTCGCCATGATAAGGCTTTATCATAGACAAAGGTAAAACTATCGTTACATTTGGACACCAAAGGAGATACAAGATGGCTGAGCCTTTAAAAAATATATACACAGCGAATTTTCTTCGCTCTTTCGGTGAAAGAAGTATAAACAGCTTATAGCTGGTTTGATACCCAGGGATTTATTCTTCAAATCATGAACGAGACGTGAGATGGGCTGGAGCTAAAAGAACGAATAAATCGGTATAATTTACATGTAGTATTCAGCAAACTTAAATGATATATTATGTATCCGGCCGTAAGATTAGGCTGTGATGTAATAGTTAGATGGACTTCAAAAATTCAAAGGATTACCTACGAGGTATTATTTACCAGTAGCATG